>NZ_BBTF01000051.1:0-23405 GCF_000876115.1 Acinetobacter sp. NBRC 110496 | reverse complement strand
ATAGAATATTCCGAATAATAATCTTGTTAATATTAATCTTCATCCTATCCACCATAAAAGCTAAAAAGAAACTTTGATTCAATAGGTTTAAAAATCCGATGCAGTTATGCCCTTTAAGTTATCTTTACTAAAAACTTAAATTTGAATTTTCTTGTCATTGCTTTTCTCAGTTATGAAATCAATTTTCTGCTATGCTACAGCATAAGCTGAATTAGTACTTTGTCTTAGAGGAAAACCTAATGCTGCAATGGTTTGAAAAACTAGTTGATCCTTATCCAACGAAAGACTTAAACAAACCATTACCCACCACATTTTTTGCTTTCGTTTGGCGATCTACTCAGGGAATTCGCCCCTATCTTTTTATTCTCATTGTCTGTACGGCGGCAGCAGCGTGTTTCGAAGCGTTATTCTTCTCTTATATCGGCAAACTCGTAGACTGGCTTAGCAATAGCCAACCAAGTACTTTTTTGGCAAACAATCAACAAAACCTGACCATTTTGATTAGCATTTTATTTGCCCACATCTTTTTTGTTAGCCTGCAATCCATTGTTAAACATCAAGTTTTATTCAGCAACTTCCCAATGCGGATGCGCTGGCGTTTTCATAGCTTATTACTGCAACAAAGTCTCGATTTTTTCCATACTGACTTTGCAGGTCGTCTTTCTGCCAAAGTCATGCAAACCGCTTTAGCGGTTCGCGATTTCTGGATGATTCTGGGTGACATGCTGGTCTATGTTCTCATTTATTTCATTACAATCAGCTTGGTTCTCGGTTCTATTTCGCCAATCTTGATTGTGCCTTTGGCCTTATGGCTGTTCTTATTTATTGCAATTGCAAGTTATTTTATCCCCCGCCTAGGCAAAATTTCAAAAAAACAAGCCGATGCACGTGCCGTCATGACTGGGCGCATTACCGATGCCTATACCAATATCCAGACCGTGAAATTATTTGCCCATGCTGGCCGTGAAAGCCAATACGCCAAAGAGTCGATGCAGGAGTTCATGGTCACGGTTTATAAGCAAATGCGTTTAGGTGTTAAATACGAAATCTCCATTCGCTTCTTAAGTGCATTTCTATTTATTAGTGTGATCGGAACCTCGGTGTGGTTATGGACACAAGGTCAAGCAGCTATTGGTGTCATTGCGGCAACAACGGCGATGGTTCTAAAGCTGGATAGCTTGGCAGAGTTTATCATGTGGAATGTAACAATGCTGTTTGAGAATGTCGGTACCATTCAGGATGGGATGAAGACTTTAGGCAAACAAATCCAGATTCAAGATAAAAAAGATGCTTCTACCTTAGTCGTCACGCATGGTGAAATCCGCTTTGAAGATGTAAGCTTTGCTTATAATCAAAAAAATGTCATTGAGCACTTCAACCTCACCATTAAACCAGGTGAAAAAATTGGGATTGTAGGTCGTTCTGGTGCAGGTAAATCAACGTTAATTCAACTGCTACTGCATTTTTATGACATCAACCAAGGTCGTATTTTGATTGATGGTCAAAATATCCATGATGTAACCCAAGATAGCTTACGTGCCAATATAGCCTTAGTCACTCAGGATACGTCTTTATTACATCGTACAGTTGCGGAAAACATTAAATATGGCCGCCCCAATGCAACAGAATCAGAGGTTCAACTTGCAGTTCAAAAAGCCAAGGCCGAAGAGTTTATTCCGCAACTCACCGATCAAAAAGGACGTATGGGTTATGACGCCTATGTCGGTGAGCGCGGTGTTAAGCTTTCTGGCGGTCAACGTCAACGAATTGCGATTTCACGTGTCTTCCTAAAAGATGCACCCATTTTAATTTTGGATGAAGCCACCAGTGCACTTGATTCAGAGGTCGAATCTGCGATTCAAAGCAGTTTAAATGACCTAATGGTTGGCAAAACAGTCATTGCAATTGCGCACCGTTTATCTACTATTGCGCAAATGGATCGCCTTATTGTTCTGGATCAGGGAAGAATTGCAGAACAAGGGACACATGAAGAATTAATTGCTAATGATGGCTTGTATGCACAACTCTGGAAACGACAAACAGGTGGTTTTCTAGTTGAACAGCAAGCGACTCAGGACACAGAGTAATGTTGTATTTAGAAGATTTAAATATTGGAGATCATTTCATTAGTCGTGAATATGAAATGACCCGTGAAGAAATTAAACAGTTTGCTGGACAGTACGACCCCCAACCTTTTCATTTAGATGAGCAAGCTGCAGAACAACATCCAATTTTTCAAGGTTTGGCCGCAAGCGGTTGGCATACTTCCGCAGTGGCCATGCGTTTATGGACAGAATGTTTTCCAATCGCAGGTGGCCTCTTAGGTACTGAATCAAGTTTGCGTTGGCCTCGTCCAACCCGTGCAGGTGATAAAATTCATGTAGAAATTGAAATCACCGCGATCACCCCCTCTAAAACAAAAAATGATCGAGGTATCGTCAGCTATGTGACACAAGCTTTGAACCAGCATGGTGATGTGCTATTAATATCGACAACCAAAATTATGGTCTTTAGAAAGCCTACTTGATTATTGAACATTCAGTGACTCTTTTGTCCAACAATTTTTATGATTGATTATTTTATTTCATGTAAAGATGTTTAAGACTTAAATGTTTAAAAGATATTGGCAAAATTGATGAGCGCCACGGAAAGCACATGAAAACAACCACAACTCGTCAAGATCAAGGAATACCAGGTGTCTATGGCTTATTGCTCTTAGACGTGGTTTCTCGCTGGGGATATAGCGATGAAACATTGTTTGCACCGTTTCATTTAACCAGCGAACAACTGGCTGATCCGAATTTCAGAATTCCAACACCCATTGCGAATGAACTGGTGAAACACTCTTTGCGCCTGACAGGTGAAAGCACCCTTGGCTTTCACCTAGGAACGCAAATGCGGATTTCCATTCATGGCTTTATTGGCTATGCCATTATGACGGCGCATGACATTACCGATGCCATTGCACTAGCAAGCCGGTTTATTCAGTTACGCCTGCCCTTTTTGCAGCTTTATTTTTCTACTTTTGGACCTAAAGCAACTCTACAGCTACAATGCGATATTGAAGTTGAGCCATTACGCACTGAAATTATTTTAGGCCTGACCATTGGTATTATGACCATGGCCAAAGCCCTCACTGGCATTGAAGATCTAAGAGGTGAGGTAGATTTGGACTTCGCTGAACCCGCTGGCTTTGAAAAATATAAAGATAAATTGAGCAGCAGCATTCGTTTTAATCAACCGCATTTAATTTCCAGCTTCGATAAAAAATATCTAGGCTTAAAGATGGTCAATGCAGACCCAATTGCCAGTCAAATCGCAATCAACCAGTGCGAAACAGAGTTGTCTGCTTTAGGTGAGCGTCGCCGTTTAGCCATGCGTGTCCGTGATATCCTGACCAATTCAGAACAGCATTATTTAAGTATTGAAAGTGTGGCTGAGCGCTTGCACATGTCAGACCGAACCCTTAAACGCCAACTTGCGGCCGAGGGCACCTCCTTCTCGACTTTAGTAGATGAAGTACGTTATCGTCATGCCACCTCACTGCTCTCTCGAACCGATTATAGTCTGGAACAAATCGCAGATGAATTGGGCTACTCAGATGTCGCCAACTTTAGCCGTGCCTTTAAGCGCTGGAGTGGCCGTAGTCCAAGTAACTGGCGTAAAGACCCTTACTTATAATTTCTTCAGACTCGAAAGCTTTTGTTTTTATTGAAAAGCATGTATAAACCAAATAAAAATGATACGACAGATTGTTAAGGAGTTGTCATGAATCATCCAGCAGAATTGAAATATGCACGTACGCATGAGTGGGTAAGAATCGAGGGTGACCTTGTTGTGACGGGAATTACTGACCATGCTCAAGATGAGTTGGGTGATTTAGTCTATGTGGAAACGCCAGAAGTTGGCAGCCACGTTACAGCGACTGAACAAGCAGGTATTGTTGAGTCAGTCAAAACAGCCTCTGATATTCACGCACCAGTGTCTGGAACAGTGGTTGAAGTCAATACTGATCTTGAAGATGACCCTGATTTTGTCAATGATGAACCTTATGGCAAAGGCTGGATTTATAAAATCAAACCAGACAATATGGCTGACGTAGACAAGCTGCTTTCAAACAGCGAATATGAATCAGGTTTATAATTACTGATTGATAAATATCGCCTGATATTACCAAGTAAAAACCGAGTTATATGCTAACTCGGTTTTTTATTTTCTAAAACATAGACTATTTTATTAAGATCCAAGCATCCTGCCAGTTCGAACCTGTCACAGGGACATATTGATGGGCTTGGACTGTACACCAACCGCTATAAGGAAATGGCTTACACTGATAAATACGCCCATCACTGCCCAATACTTTGGTGCCAGCTTTATATGTACTGATATTTTTGGGATAAACAAAATCATAAGAACCACCACTGCTTGGTGCACGTTCAATTTTAATCTCAACCCGCTGAATCCCGCTGTTTAAACTACTATAAACATCATTCTTACCCGCGGCAGGAATAATATCCCCATTACTATTTTTAATACCTGCACGTAAGGCACTATGTTCCCGATTAATGGCTTCTGCCAATAAACGCGGCCAAACATTTCGACTGCCATTGGCAATCGTTGTAATCCGTAATTCTGTTTTTAGATTCGAATTTTCACCAGTGTTATCAAAAACGCGTGTTGATACGCGATTATTTGGTAATAAGTCATCCAGTGGATTGATATCTCCAATATCGTTCCAACTTTGAACCGGTTTCGGTGGTTGTGGGTCCACTGGTGTTGTTGGGCTACCTGAACCAACATTGACATCAATAACATTATAAAATGCATTGCTGGTATCCCCGATATCCCATACAGCCAAAATTACATGATAACCATTTCGGTCTGTAGGCACATTACAACGGTGCGTCACCATGCTGGCAGGTTTTTGATATTTACCATCTATTGTACAAAAGGGATTGAGATCAAAAGAACTGCGTGCCAATGGCATTGAAGGATTCCATCCTTGTTTGGTCATAAAGTAACGCCAGCCCTGCGTAACATGTGCAGCAGTCAATTGCCAAGTAAAATCATTCGCTCCAGTAGGCAAATTTGTTTTAACCCAGCGCGTTGCAGATTGTGCATTCAACTCAGAAAATTGACTCAAATTGGCATTGGCAATCTGTCCATCTGGTGGACCTGATTGTGGGAAACCTTTGGGCGCTTCTAAACTTTGAGGCTCCCAAACAATGCTGCCACATTGACTATTTTTGTTCAACTTACATGCATAAGCCCGTGACTCAGGTTGAAGCACATAGCCATGTGCAAAAACCAATGTAGGCACCGTGGGCAGAACCAAGATTCCAATCGAAATTACATTGAATGAAGTGACGAATCATCATTATTTTCACCTTATTTATTTCACTTATTTATTGTTGTTAAGCATCGGTGTTTAAAAACACCCCTTAGACCATAGGTCAGCCGATGGCTCAAGACAACCACCTCCTCTGTAATGATCTGTAAGAGCTCAGTTAAATATGTCACAGAAATATAAAGTTATGCTGAATAGATCTAATAATTCAATAAACCCACTATCTTTAGTTCAATCCAAAAACTCGAGTGGAAAGTAACCTAGGTCTATCACAATATCTAACTCTTAGATAAGCCCCCAATGGCCAAATCACTCAACACGAAATAAACCAAATCAATTTTGATTAGCAAAGGACTTCACAATATATTTTTTATAAATGAACTTCGCTGAATTGTTGCCTTTGTTACGTTGTGTGTCATCTTTTTTGATCGGTTTTTAGTCCTGTGGTTTTAATCTACAGATGTACATTTTTTAAATTGTAACGTTTAAACACATTGTGCTTTATTTTTAAACATCATATTTTGTTTTTTTGATGGAAAAAAAATCTATTTTTTAGATTAAAAGTTTAAGTTTCATAGGTTTATTTTAAATTAAACAAACGATACAAATAGAATACATAATCATAACAGTATTTTAAAAATCATTTATGCTTGAATCTGTGACCTTATCAATCCCAAGAATAGTCAATCATTTTTAGCTATTCGGGTGTGATTGCAAATTATGGATATGTAAGGACAGGCATCCATTATGAATTTTTCTAATCCCACAGTTGTTATCTTCGTGGTCTATATTCTGGCCATGCTCGGCATCGGTTTATACGCCTATTTTTCTACCAAAAATCTTGATGATTATATTCTTGGAGGCCGAAGTCTAGGCAGTTTTGTCACCGCGTTGTCTGCGGGCGCATCCGATATGAGTGGTTGGTTGCTCATGGGCTTACCTGGTGCCATTTACTTAACAGGATTATCAGAGTCATGGATTGCCATCGGTCTGATTATTGGTGCATGGCTAAACTGGTACTTGGTTGCTGGACGTTTACGTGTACACACTGAAGTCCAAAACAATGCCCTGACCTTACCGGATTATTTTACTGGTCGTTTTGATGACCAGAAAAAAATCTTACGCGTCACATCTGCATTGATTATTCTTGTATTCTTTGCGATTTACTGTGCTTCTGGCATGGTCGCTGGTGCACGTTTATTCGAAACTTTATTCCAGTTACCGTATAGCACAGCATTATGGCTCGGTGCATTTGCAACAATTGGTTATGTATGTATTGGTGGTTTTCTTGCCATCAGCTGGACTGATACTTTCCAAGCTGGTCTAATGATTTTTGCCTTATTGCTGCTTCCAATCGTGACTTACATGTCTCTAGGCATCGGCATGGAAGAGTTTACTGCTGTTGTTGAAAGTGTGCGTCCACATGCATTTGATTTTGCTTCAAACTTAAGTGTTGTCGCGATTCTTTCAGCTGCTGCTTGGGGTTTAGGTTATTTTGGTCAGCCACACATTCTTGTCCGCTTTATGGCTGCTGATTCGGTAAAATCAATTCCAGCCGCACGCCGTATCGGCATGACATGGATGGCGCTTTGTTTAGCAGGGGCAGTAGGATCAGGCTTTATCGGTATCGCGTATTTCCAAATGCATCCTGAACTTGCAACAGCCGTATCTAGCAATCCTGAAACAGTATTCATGGAACTTACCAAGATCCTGTTCAACCCATGGGTTGTTGGTGTGATTCTTGCTGCGATTTTGTCTGCAATCATGAGTACATTGAGCTGTCAGTTATTGGTATGTTCGAGTGCCTTAACTGAAGATTTGTACAAAGGCTTTATCCGTAAAAATGCATCTCAAAAAGAGCTGGTTTGGGTTGGCCGTGCTATGGTGATTGCTGTTGCAATGCTTGCGCTTGCGCTTGCTCAGAACCCTGAAAGTAAGGTACTTGGCTTGGTTGCATATGCATGGGCGGGTTTCGGTGCCGCGTTTGGCCCACTCATCATCCTTTCATTGTTCTGGAAACGTATGACCTTAAACGGCGCATTGGTGGGTATGGTTGTGGGTGCCCTCACTGTAATCCTGTGGAAAAACTTCTTCGGTTACACAGGCATCTACGAAATTATTCCGGGCTTCGCTTTTGCATTAATCAGCATTGTTGTGGTGAGCTTACTGGGTAAAGCACCAAATGCAGCTGTAACAAGCCGCTTTGAACAAGCTGATGAAATCTATGCACGTGAAATGAAATAATTCTGATGAATAAATTAAGGGGCCTTCGGGCCCCTTTTGTTTTGCTTAAAATTTGGCGCGTGATTTAATTTTTATTTTGGAGCTATCTTTTACCACCTGCATAACAGGATAGCTACGCGTTTCCTTGACCCCAGGGAGCTGCCACAGTATTTGCCCTGCAATACGACGAAACTCCTCCATGCCTGCGCTACGTAGTTTAATCAGGAAGTCAAAACCGCCACTGACCATATGGCATTCCACAATTTCTGGATATTGGGTTACCGCATCAATAAAATCATCCAAGACATGCGGCGTGGTTTTATCCAGTAGCACCTCTACAAAGACCAAAAAGTTTGCGTTTAGCTTATTTGGGTTAAGCTTTGCCTCATATCCCAAAATAAATTCATCCTTTGTCAACTTCTGGACGCGTGCCATCACCGCAGTCGGTGAAAGGTTCACGAGTTCTGCCAATTTACTGTTGGAAATCCTTCCATCTGCTTGAAGAATATCCAGAATTTTTAGATCAGTTCGATCTAGTGCATAAATAGGGCCATTCAACTGAATTTTCCTCTAAAAAATAAGTAAATTATAGTGAGTTACTCGGGATTTATTCTGTAATCATAAATTATCTAAACCTCTCTGCTCAATATGTTTTAGAGATTGTTATTGGAATTTAGTATGAATACATTGGATACTCCCGCACAAATGGACACAGCTCACACAAACGGTTATATCACCGAATTTAAAGAAAAAAGTGAGTTTGAGCAACGCATTAATACGGCATGGCGTCGTGCAGAGCCTGAAGCAGTCGCTGTACTTGCTGAAGCAGCAAATATCTCCCCTGAACTTGATCATAAAATTTATGAGCTTGCATTTAGCCTAGCGCATAATTTACGTGAGCGTAAAAGCTCGGCTGGTAAAGCTGGTATCGTTCAAGGTCTGCTGCAAGAATTCTCACTTTCTTCACAAGAAGGTGTGGCATTGATGTGCTTGGCCGAAGCCTTACTTCGTATTCCAGATACAGCAACCCGTGATTTATTGATTCGTGACAAAATCAACCAAGGTAACTGGAAAGAACACGTTGGTCAAAGTAACTTGATGTTCGTGAACGCGGCAGCTTGGGGTTTGATGTTAACTGGTAAGTTAATGGAAACACCAAAGCAAACCAGCTTATCCAGTGTTTTAACCGGTCTATTGGCACGCAGTGGCCGCGGTATCATCCGTAAAGCGGTTGACGTTGCTATGCGCATGATGGGTGAGCAATTCGTTACCGGTGAAACCATCGGTGAAGCACTTGAACACGCAAAACCATTTGAGCACAAAGGTTTCCGTTATTCATATGACATGTTGGGTGAAGCTGCGCTCACTGAACATGATGCGGAACGCTATTACAACGACTACACGCAAGCCATTCATGCGATTGGCAAAGCATCAAACGGTCGTGGTGTTTATGATGGCCCAGGTATCTCAATCAAGCTTTCTGCTTTGCACCCACGTTATCAACGTGCACAGATCGACCGTGTTCATCACGAACTTTATAACAAAGTGTTCGAACTTGCTTGCTTGGCAAAACAATACGACATCGGTTTAAACATCGATGCCGAAGAATCTGAACGTTTAGAAATTTCACTCGAGTTACTTGAGCGCTTATGTTTCGAACCAAAACTTGCCAACTGGAAAGGCATTGGTTTCGTCATTCAAGCCTACCAAAAACGTTGTTTCTACGTTGTTGATTATATCGTTGATCTTGCAAAACGCAGTAACAAACGTTTGATGATTCGTTTGGTGAAAGGTGCGTACTGGGACAGCGAAATCAAGAAAGCGCAAATTGATGGTATGACAGACTACCCTGTGTTTACCCGTAAAGTTCACACCGACTTGTCTTACATTGCGTGTGCGAAAAAATTACTTGCTGCACCCGATCAAGTGTATCCACAGTTTGCAACACACAATGCACAATCACTTGCAACGATTTATAACCTTGCTGATCCAAGTAAATACTACCCAGGTCAATACGAGTTCCAATGCTTGCACGGTATGGGTGAGCCATTGTACGAGCAAGTTGTCGGAGCTAAAGAAGATGGCAAATTAGGTGTTCCATGTCGTGTTTACGCACCAGTGGGTAACCATGAAACCTTATTGGCTTACTTGGTACGTCGTTTACTTGAAAATGGTGCAAATACATCGTTCGTAAACCGTATTGCAGATAAGACCTTAAAAGTTGAAGACTTGATTCAGTCTCCAATCAAAGATATTCAAACTGCTGCGAAAGACGAAGGTCAGCTCGGCTTAAAACACCCTGCGATTCCGCTTCCGCATAATCTTTACCCATTACGTCCAAACTCAAATGGTTTTGATCTCAATAACGATCAACCATTGGCAGACTTGGATGCGACTGCACAGAAATTGCGTAGTCAGATTTGGAAAAGTGCACCTTTACTTGGTTTTGAATCAACAGTTCATGACGAAAGTAATGCACTTGCAATTACAAACCCAGCTCAAAACAGCGAAGTGGTTGGTTATGTCAATGAAGCAACCAGTGCTGATGTGCAACTGGCGCTAGAAGCAGCGGTTCAAGCTGAACAAAGCTGGGCTGCAACCGATAAAGTTGAACGCGCTGCATGTTTAAAACGCGCTGCTGACTTGATGGAAGCACGCATTCAAGAATTGATGGTATTACTTTGCCGCGAAAGTGGTAAAACCTATGCCAATGCCATTGCTGAAGTCCGTGAAGCGGTAGATTTCTTACGTTACTACGCAACTCAAATCGAAGCTTTACCGGTAAATGCACAAGTGAAGCCATTAGGTACCGTATTGTGTATTAGCCCATGGAACTTCCCGCTTGCGATTTTCTCTGGTCAGATTGCAGCGGCATTGGTCAGTGGTAACTGTGTGATTGCCAAACCTGCGGAACAAACTCCACTGATCGCAGCTCAAGCTGTTCAAATGCTTTGGGAAGCTGGTGTGCCACACGGCGCTGTGCAACTTCTTCCAGGTCGTGGTGAAACGGTTGGTGCTCAATTAAGCCAAGATGATCGTATCCAAGGGATCATGTTTACAGGTTCGACTGAAGTTGCAAAAATCTTGCAAAAGACAGTTGCAAAACGTTTATCTCCAAATGGCCAACCAATTCCGTTAATTGCGGAAACAGGTGGTCAAAATGCGATGATCGTAGACTCTTCTGCACTCACTGAACAAGTCGTTCTTGATGTTGTAAGCTCTGCATTTGACAGTGCGGGTCAACGTTGTTCTGCACTTCGTATCTTATGTGTTCAAGAAGATAGCGCTGCAACCGTGATTAAAATGTTAAAAGGTGCAATGCAACAGTTAATCGTTGGTAATCCTGCGATCTTAAAAACTGACATTGGGCCTGTAATCGACACTGAAGCAAAACAAACCATCGATACACACATTCAAAAGATGAAATCTAAGGGTTACCCTGTTCATCAATTAATGTTTAACGATGCAGTGAGCCAACAAGCCCTTGCACAAGGTACTTTTGTTCCTCCTACAGCAATCGAATTACCAAACCTTGACGACTTAGAACGCGAAGTGTTTGGTCCTGTCTTGCACATTATTACTTATAAGTATGGTGAGCTTGAGCAATTGATCGACCGTATCAATGCTAAAGGTTATGGCTTAACCATGGGTCTACACACACGTATCGATGAAACCATTAATACGGTTATTCAACGTGCGGAAGTCGGTAACTTATATATCAACCGCAATATCGTAGGTGCAGTGGTCGGCGTACAACCATTTGGTGGTGAAGGCTTATCGGGTACAGGTCCAAAAGCAGGTGGTCCATTGTATATGTACCGCTTAATGGAACATTGTTCAGAGAAAGTATTGGCAACGCCATTTGCGGTTAAAGCTGAAATCTCTCAGTTTGATGCGGTATCAAATGTTGCTTATCAAAGCTTATTGTCTTGGGCAAACCAAAACATGCCACAAGCAATTACAACGATCCCAGCATTTGGTGTAGGTAAGTTCTACGAGTTGCAAGGGCCAACAGGTGAAAGCAACCAATACACTATCTTGCCACGTCACCGTGTGTTGTCGATTGCCAATGATGAAGCAAGTCAGTTACAGCAATTACTTGCGATTTTCTCCGTCAGCAGTACTGCGGCTGTGTTGAAAGACAATGAGTTCTTGGCAAAACACAAAGCGTCTTTACCTAAAGATGTCTTAGATGCAATCACTGTGATTTCAAATGTTGAAAAAGATGCGTTTGACGCAGTGCTTCATCATGGTTCTGTTGAACAATTACAAGACTTGCAAACTCAAGTTGCTGCTCGTTCAGGTGCGATTGTCGGGATTACTCATTTGCAAGCCAATGAGCAAATTCCTTTAGAACGTCTTGTTATTGAACGTGCGATCAGTGTGAATACCGCTGCTGCTGGTGGTAACGCAAGCTTGATGACTTTATCTGAAGACTAATTTTAACCTTTCCGAGAGATATTAAGTCTCTCAATGACCCGAATCATGTTTACATGGTTCGGGTTTTTTATTATGTTCTAGATCATCTTATTCCTAGTATAAAAATGAGACTATTTAGATGCAGTTTTTATCAGCTCCTGAATATCAACCCAATTGCGCTCTGCTTTTTGAAGATTATAAAAATAAGATCCAGCAGCTCACACCTTATGCCGTTATTGAACATATTGGTTCATCCGCTATTCCCAATGCAATTTCAAAAGGTGATCTTGATATTTATATCGGAGTCCCAGCTCACCACTTTATTGATGCTATTCAACAATTACAACAGCTTCACTTTAAAGAAAAACTTGATACATTGCGTACCCATGAACTGTGTATGTTGGAATCGTTAGAACATGACGTCGCCTTACAAATTGTGGTAACGGGCTCAATATTTGAAAACTTTTTAACTTTTCGCGATCACTTAAGGCAATCACCTGATTTAGTCACTCAATATAATGCGCTGAAACATCACTGCGAGGGAATGAGCCAAGATCAATACCGCGAAATCAAATCGAATTTTATTCAACAGGTGTTAAAGCAAGAAGTTTAATACAACACAGTGTTTGCATAATTTCCTGCACCTGATTGCGCTTTTTTGATACCATTCCCGTTTTAGATTTCACCTGTAGTTTTCTTTTTTATGACCCTATCTTACCCACAGCAACTTCAAGAGAAAGTTGAACGCATTACCGCACAATTTGCCCCGTTCAATCCGCCTGCTTTAGAAGTGTTTCAATCACCTGAACAACATTTCCGTATGCGTGCAGAATTTCGGATCTGGCATACCGAAGATGATCTGTTCTACGCCATGTTTGAACGTGCTGAAGATGGTAAGCAAAAAGAAGTTGTTCGTGTGGATACATTTCCCATCGCAGATCAAAGCATTAATGATTTAATGCCACGTCTATTAGAAGAATTAAAAGCAGTCCCGATTCTATCGCAACGAGTTTTTGAAGCTGACTTTCTCTCGACGTTAAGTGGAGAGATGCTGGTCACGCTGATTTATCATCGCAAATTAGATGCCGAATGGGAAACAGCGGCCAAAACACTTGCTGAAAAACTGAATATTAAAATTATGGGCCGTAGTCGTGGCCAAAAGGTGATTATTGGCGATGACTACGTGGTTGAACAACTCAATGTTTACGGTCGTACCTTTAAATACAAACAAATTGAAAGCAGCTTCACTCAACCAAACGCACAAGTATGCCAACATATGCTGGAATGGGCTTGTGACGCAGCGGAAGCTTCAGAAAAAGATCTGTTAGAATTGTATTGTGGTAATGGTAACTTTACTTTGCCACTGTCATTGAAATTTAAGCGTGTACTCACAACTGAACTTGCTAAATCTTCAGTCTATGCCGCGCAATGGAATATTGAGCAAAACCAGATCGAAAATATACAGGTAGCTCGCTTATCTGCTGAGGAATTCACACAAGCCTATCAAGGCGAACGTGAGTTTAGACGCTTGCAAGAAGCTGAAATCGACATTCAGAGCTATGACTTTGACACAGTATTTGTTGACCCACCACGAGCGGGGATTGATGATGAAACCTTGAAGTTACTACAAGGCTTTGAGCGTATTCTGTATATCTCATGTAATCCAGATACCCTGCATGACAATTTAAAAACCCTGACACAAACGCATCGTATTGTGAAGTTTGCCATGTTCGATCAATTCCCATTTACCCATCATGTGGAATCAGGTGTTTTACTTGAAAAAATTTAAACAAATTATTTCAACGTAACAGTAAATCATAAAGGGTTCGAGTAACCCTTTATTTTTATTCAAAGAATAATTATAAAAAAGTTATATTTTTCAAAGGTCAAGTCATCATACCGTCATAATTTCGTTAGATATTCAAACAATCATCGAAAAAATTGAAGCTCAATTGATGCTTTTATCACTTAAGCTGACTTGAATTTTATTTTAAAGTGGCTATATTTCGAACTATGTTAGGTTGTAAATGAAGGCTCTATGAGTTTTTGGCAAAAATTGTTCAATGCTGATGAACAATATAACGAACACAAGAACCAAACTTCTTGCGTTGAAAATGATTGTTCTTGCAAAACCAATGAACAACTACTGGATGCTTTAGTTAAAGCGACAGATGAAGATGTAATGAAAGGGATCAAGAAAGTACTGATTTCTCGTGGTTATAGCCGCAAAGAATTACTTGCGATGATCAAACCACCTATTCAATAAAAATAAGCCTCTCATCTCCTTAAAATGAGGAGATGAGGGTGTTATCAGGATTTACATTTCTCACGACTCACTTCCGCCACAATTGGTCCTAAATTAAATCGCTTATCATGGCGTTTGCTCTGTATTGAATACAAACTTGAAATCGAACCATCCAAATACAAGGCATTGTCTATTTGCAATTGCTGCTTAAAGAATTTTGCGAATTCATAAAAGCTCACCCGTTGTTGTGAAATCACAAAGTACAGTTGATTGTCCTTTACCCCAACGCCGTTTCGAATTTTGAATGAGTTAGAGTCCACGAGAAACTGAGTGTTGATTTTCCCCTTATTGATCAGCATGGGTCCTGACTGGGTTGCAAATTGGGCTTTAAAGCCATCTTTCTTATAATCAGCCGTACTCTTGATCACCGCATGTCGCTCATTCCATGCCACCACACCATTCGGTTGCATAAAGAAATTACCAAAACCTGTCGTTTCGTTTAATGGAGCAAGTTGTTTACCATGTTCAACATATAAACCAACAGGCTGCAAATCGGCATGATACATCCCTGCATTCATTGCAAAATTGAGTTGTGCACAAGCCGGTAATTCTTTTTGTACTGCTGCAAACTTTTGGTAATAACGATTGGTTTCAGGGCTTTTTAAAAATAATTTTAATTGATCCAGATCTTCGACCTTTATGACATCATATGCTTGCTGATCGAACTGTAAAGTTTGATGCTGCATCGCCTGGACTATCGGCGCCGCTAACAATGCCACAGAGAAGAATAGCCAATTTTTCATTCTGAATAATATTTAAGATTAATCGCATTTTATTTTCCCATAGTGATGACTCACACTAAATAGTAGATACAAACTCAACACATAATCATTCAATTAATCGCTTAAACAGGCTCGATTGATTCACATTTTTTCACTAAAATAATAGTGTAAATACAATACCTTTGTATCCACATGCAGCAAAAACATCCACGCTTCCCTATTGGCGCACATCTAATTGTAAAACACTTTGGTTATAGTCATCACGGCATTTATGCAGGCCGTGGGCGAGTCATTCACTATTCTGGTTTTGCCCATATTTTTAAAAAGCATCCCATCGAAATGACGACTATCCAACGCTTTGCACGTGATAAGCCAATTTACATCAGGAATTATCCCTCCCCACGCTATAAAGCCAAAACAGTGGTACGGCGTATGCGCTCACGCATGCATGAAAATCATTATCACCTGATCATTAACAACTGTGAACATTTATGCACCTGGGCAATCACAGGCGTTGAGTCCAGCACGCAAGTTGAACGCATGCAACGTCGTCTTGCCACCATTGGTTATGTCAGCTCAATCATGAGTTATATGAACGGTTTAATGCTCACTGTAGCCACAGCCTGTTTTGCGATCGTGCTATACATCAAGATGATGCTCCGTCGACAAGCCAAAAAATCAGTACCCGCCTACTTACAACTTAAAGAAAAGCATTCAAAAAAATAAGGTCGATGTGATCCTCGAAAACGTTTTCAGCAATTGATTGATTTTTTATTCAGCTTGCATTAGTATTTTCTTCGATACATTTCGTATCCCATCCATACCGAGGGTTTTATGTTGGAGATAGCAGTAATCTGGTAACTATATTTCAATAACACATTGAAATTGGTTATCTGCGCGATTTTTTGGGCTTCAAGCCTAACTTTGCTCTGATTATTTCTATCTGGATAACAACATGAACTTATCTAAGTCCGAACAACGGACACTACACGTCTTAGCTAAAGGCGGAAAAATCGTAAAACTTCGTGATGATTCAGGTCAAACCATCGCTGTAGAGTGCTATAGCCGAGAAGGTTTCTTGCTGTCCGATTGTGACCTTGCTGTTTTCAACAAGCTAAGAAAGAAAAAACTGATTAAATCCATCAATGGACAGCCCTATCAAATTAATTTACATGGCCTTAGATCAGTACGCCCACAGTTAGACAATCGTTAATACACAGTCATAGGTTTGAATAAACCCGTGATGATGTTTAGATGTTGTCTATCAATCTAAAATTGGACTGGGTTTATCCAAATTACATATGGTTTATTTTGAGAAAGAAAATGGAACTAGATGTCATTCAAAACCGCTTAGCTTTTTTACATGAAGCGGAAAAACTAAAAAATGTGTTGAGATTTTCACATACATCCAATGGCCGCCAAGAAAGCACCGCTGAACATAGCTGGCGTTTAAGCTTAATGGCAATGATCTTTACCGATCAATTTAAACATCTTGATCATGCCAAGATACTCAAAATGTGCCTGATTCATGACTTAGGTGAAGCGATTCATGGAGATATCCCAGCCATCATGAAAAATCAATTTCCAGACAAGAGCCTACAAGAAAAACAGGATCTTTATCAATTGACGGAATCTCTGGATGAACACCCTCAAACGTTAATTCGAACACTTTGGCAAGAATACGAAAATGCCGAAACAGCGGAAGCAAAATTTGTGAAAGCACTAGATAAATTAGAGACCATTATGCAACATAATCAAGGACTTAATCCTAATAATTTCGATTACGCCTTCAATCTAAGCTATGGGAAAAAATACACTCAAGCCATTCCAGTACTGCAACAAATCCGAACAATTTTGGATCAGCAAACCCAAGAGAAAATGAAGATGAATATCCATATTCGTGATGAGAAACTATCTGATATTCAAGCCATTTTTGACTTAACGCAAGCGGCTTTCGCAAACGCTGAACATTCAAGTCATACAGAACAGTTCATTGTGAATGCTTTACGCAATTCAGGACAATTAAGTTTATCTCTGGTTGCAATCAGCAATAAAAAATTGATTGGGCATATTGCATTTTCATCTGTACGCCTCTCAGATGGAACTAAAAACTGGTATGGCTTAGGGCCAATTTCAGTTTTACCAGACTATCAAGGCCAAGGGGTTGGCGCAAAACTGATGCATGCTGGCCTTGAAGCACTCAAAGATTTAGATGCTATGGGGTGTGTTGTACTGGGCGATCCAGCTTATTACAGTAAATTTGACTTTAAAGCAGATCCTAGACTTGTACTACAAGGCGTACCTGCTGAGTATTTCCAGGTTCTGTCTTTTACTGAATATGTCCCTTCTGGCGAAGTGATTTATGCGGATGCATTTAATGCGACTGCCTAGGCTGACTGACTGAACAACGCGACAGAAGTTCATAGCTCATCGATATGGGCTTCTGCGCTTTAATTAAACATAGCCATTGTTTCGGAAACTTGCAGTGCTTGCTCAAAAATTTCTGCATAACCTGCGACCAACTCAGCTTTATCCATCCCATTAATGATTCGTCGTGCATTGATATAGTCTTTTTTATCTTGATTGATGTAATCCGTCAGCCTTTTCCCAGTAAACATGCCTTTTTTCATACCGACAATCATGACACGTGCTGCAATATCAGCTTGCAAAGCCAGTTTCGGATTTTTCACTAAATCAATTTTTAAATAATCCCCCATTCTTTTATAGTTTGCCAACCAAGTCAATTGCACATAACCATAACCGATATAGGGATAATATTGCTTAGATTTCAAGTATTTTTCAGAACCATACTCGATCACGGGTTGCATGGTTTTGGCTGTTTCATGCCAAGCGGTTGCCAAGATATAAGCCATTTGAGCAAATGTAATTGTTTGATCTTCAGCCAGTACTGAGATGAGAAAGTTGATGCCATTGACTTGAGATTGACTCAACTTGCCAAAATTTTTGCGTAAAAGATCGAAACCATCTTGTGTTATTGTCATGTTATATTCCTCTTTATAATAAAAAACCGCCCGAAGGCGGCATTGGATTGAATTTATTATTTAAAATTTGTCTTTAAAGTCTTTTACCTCTTTTGCTACATCTAAAATAGTGGAGTTTTCTCTGGCATTAATATAGTTAAAGGTCCAGCGAATAATCGCCCAAACAGGTAATCCACATAAGAAATACAAACCACCTAATGCGAATGCACCATAAGCATTTTCACTCCAAGCCTGTAAACCAAAATGCTGAATTACAAAAGCACCTCCAGCAATACTACCGACTGCGGTTGAAATAAGTGAAACTACCCATTCACTCCTTGTTTTAGGAAGTCGGGTCATAATTACGACCATCCAAGCCAAAAACATAAAACTCAGTGCCATAATGACAATAAAAAATACGCCATAAGATTTAATCACGGCCGCAATCCCTGCACCCGCTGAAACAACCTCTGTCATTTTGTCCTCCATAAATAAAAAGGCCTCAACTTGTTTAAAGTTAAGACCTCGCTCGAGTAGATTCGTTTTTCATTTTCCACCATAATCACTCCCGTGGTTATTGAAAAAATTTAATTTATACAGATTGCGGATAATGCATCATCCAGCTTTGCTGATCATGGAACTGTACAAAGTCCCCGACCTTGACTTCTGAACCCAAAATTTCACCATGACTGGTTAAGTGATAATAAACGCCATCTTCAAGTTCAGATGGCAATTTATAATCCAAGCTGACATAAGCTTCACGCAAATCAAAGTCAAACTGGCTTAAACCTTCTTGTGTAACAATTTGATAATACATTGGCAATTTCAATGTATTGCTAGAATGCCATGCTCCAACAAATTCATAATCAATATAAACATTCATCGATTGGGCACTGGTAATTTCAAATGTCACAACTGGATTCTCAGACGGATTTTCTTGAATGTAAGTGACATTATTCAAGCTATTAAAATCCCCCAACACCACCACGAATTTACCCCCATCAAAATAGCTATAAATGACAAAGCCTTGCTTAATATGATTCACTGTGACTATATTTTTAGGCTCGTGATCCACTCCCAAAATCATAATTGATCGGTTGGTGATACGCGTCTGAGTAAAAGAAAATCGCCCTTTTTGTGCTTGAAAATAGGCAGAAATAGCGAGAGATTCATCGACTAGGGCTGGTACTTTTATAGAACCGAGTTGATCATTTCCATGTATATATGCCCTACCTGATACGTCTGCTGTAGTTCGCATGACCGCAGGGATAATGTCTGCATAAGAAAGAATGTCTAAGTGTTTAATTGAAAAAGAACCCAACATCATATTATTGACACAATTCATTTTAATCACCTTGAGTTATTGAGTCGCTTTAGAGCACCCACTTATAAAATTAATAAAATGGACGATTGTTTATCTTCAGTTATAAAAAAACTCGGTTCCTGACGGATACCGAGTTTTTAGGCAACAAAAAAGCCCGCTAGATGCGAGCTTTTTATTTTTGGTCGATGTCAAATTTAATACGACCAGTATATAAAAACTATAACCTAGTTTCCGAAATAATGGAATCCCTAAGCGTGCATATTTTTGTAAGTATTTTTCCGATATTGTTCAATCGTAGTTTCAGCCTCACAGATAGCTATTTCAATTGTCTGAACCATTAAGCTTTCATAGCTTTTCCATGTCTTTCTATAGCTCTCCACATTCATCTGATGACGACTAATACCTGCATAAGCGAGACGTCCTTTTGCTGTATAGTTTTCCTCCAGATCTGGATCTAGCACAAAATCCAATACCATACGCGATAACAACCAAGCCAAGTGGTACATAGCGATACGCTCTGGCTCACGTTTTTTATCTCGCACGGCTTGTTCTATAAAAAGGTCTGCCAAATACTGGCGAACATAGTCATAATCGCTTTTAGCTTTATGTTCGAATACAATGAGCGCTGTCACTGACTTTGCCAATTGTGTATTCATTGATGCAATTGCACCTAAACGATCTTCATAATTTAAGGGACGATCACCTGTCCCACGAATAAAAGGTTCCAAGCCCGCTGAGCGTAGTGTTAAACCCTGCGTCAACCATTCAAATTTTTCAAACTTTGCAATACTTACATTCATATCGTCACCTAAACCAATGTCATTTCATTTTGGGCTTGATTCATGTTTTATAAAATATAAATTGAATAAACCAAGTCTTGTGTTATTTCTCAGCGCTCATCGAACACTTGTTTTGAGTTCCAGTTTGAACTTGCCTTCAAGCATCAAACACTGCTTTGGCCAACTTCAAACTGATGTTTTATATGCTTAGTGATACTTTTCTCTTACTTCTACAAGCTTCATTGCCTGATAAATTTCTTCAAATCGTGCTTTTGTACAGGGTCTGGTTGCACTTTTAATTTGAGAAATATAACTATGTGCACAACCAAGAACTTCCACCAAAGCTTTAGCTCGCCCCTTTTGCGCATCCAACCAAGCACTGAGCATATGGATTTGATCTTCTGTGGCTTGATTTGCAACTCTTTCGAGTCGCTTTAATTCTTTCTGCGTTTTTTCTTCAGATACAAACCTTACAGCATGGCTTGGTCTTGCTTTCAATCTTTCTTCATAGGTATTTTGAATTGTTGTGATTGCATTACCTTGAGCCAGCCATGCTTCAATTTCTGCATTTAAATTCTGCTTAATATGCATGTTTGGGTTGATTGATTTGTTCATACCGCACCTCCAGCATTTAACCTAATGGATAGATCAATTATATTAGCAAACTAATATAATTTCAATAAGAATACTAATTTGACTTCACATTAGCTTGCTAATATTCTTAATTTATTGATTTAAGGTGCATTAAAATGCTTAAAGATCGGCTCAAAGAAGCAAGAAAAAAAGCCAAGAAGTCTCAAAAAGATGTGGTTGCTGCTGTAGGTATTACCCAATCAGCGCTCAGCCAGCTTGAGACTGGACTGGTCAGTTCCTCATCTCATTTACCCTCAATTGCTAATTTTCTGGGTGTAGATGCCTATTGGCTACTAACAGGTCTTGGTACTGCCACGCCGAAAGAATCTAGCCAAGATGATGTTTCCAACATCACCGCCGTAAAGGCCAATATGGCACCTGTGCTATCTTGGGTACAAGCTGGTGTGTTTACCAATGTTGAATCGGTTGATATCACCCAAATTGAAGAATGGCTACCGCTACCCGATGATTGTGATGACTGCTTTTATTTAAAAGTACAAGGTCTAAGTAATTATCCCGTTTTCCATGAAGGCGATTACATTTTGGTTGACCCTACCGTGCAATATAGCGATATGCAATCCGGTGACATGATTGTGGTGAGAAAACATGAAGATGCGACATTCAAACGCCTCGTCATCGAAACCGATAATTCACGATACTTGCAAGCACTGAATCCGGAATTCAAACCCAATATCATTCCACTCGATGAAGAATGTATTTTTGTTGGTGAAGTGGTCGATTCCATTCGCTATATCTATCAATCCAAACGTAGATCCAAAATAAAACATAGCTAATTTTTAAGAGATTAATTATTAGAATTCTTATTTTAACTCAATATTAGTATTTTAATAATCTGTACGATCAAAATCATATACAACAAAAAAAGCCTAGATCATGGTCTAGGCTTTTTTATGCAATAAGATATTACTTCGCAGCAGTTGCTTCGGTTGTAATATTCACAGTGATCTTATCACCAACATTGGGAACATAATTGCCGATACCAAATGCAGAACGGTTAAAGCTTGTTGTAGCATTGAAACCAATTGCAGGGACTTTCGCCATTGGATGCTCACCTTGCTTATTCAGTACAGCATCTAATACTACAGGTTTAGTTACGCCTTTAACGGTTAAATCACCTGTAATTTTAAAGTGTTTCTTGTCTTTAGTTTCTACTTTGGTACTTTTAAAGGTAATGTTTGGATATTTTGCAGCATTAAACCAAGCTTCTTCTTGGAATTCTTTATCCAACGCAGCAACATTGGTATTTACACTGCTTAAAGGAATCGTCACTTCTACAGATGAATTTGCAGGTTTTGCATTATCAACTTTAATTGTCCCTTGAATATCGGTGAAATTTGCACTTGGTGTAGAGAAACCAAAGTGATTCCAACTGAATACTGTCGCCGTATGCGTTGGGTCAATTTTATAGTCGACTGGCGCAGCCAATGTAACCGAACTTGCTAAAGTAATTGCTAACCCGAGACTTAATGTTTTAAATTGCATTTTTCATATCCTTGTTTGATATAGTGATTAGTGTATAGATCAAGTATTTTTATTCACTAGTCTTTATAAAACGATATGTTTCACCAGTGCAACAATAAAAGCGTTACAGCACTTATCAAAAATCAATATCATAAGACAACTCAATACAGGACAATTGATCAGCAAGCAGATGTGGTCAATCGGTCTATTTTGATTTAGATACTTCACGATAAACAACAAGGTAAAATATGACTCATACAGCTCAAGCACTTAGTACATCTACATCTTATCGCGTTACGTTGACAGATCCTGCTGGCCATACCTGGTATGCAGATGAACCTGCCAACAAAGGTGGTCAAGATACTGCACCGAACCCTGTTCAGCTTTTACTTTCGGCTTTAGGCGCCTGTACCACCATTACTTTGGAAATGTACGCCAATCACAAAGGGATTAAGATTGATCATGTTCAGGTCGATTTAGCCTTGAATCCCAATGGTGAGCCAGAATCAGGACAGAATAATATTGAGCGTAAAATTATCTTAAAAGGTGAATTTACCGAGGATCAGCATAAACGTTTGTTAAAAGTCGCAGAAAGCTGCCCGATTCATAAGTTATTAACATCAAATATTTCGATTCAGAGTGAATTAAGTATTGGATGAATGACCGATTACACTAAATTTCAATCACATCCGCATACCATTCCAATGAGCCACACATCGAGATATCTATTGCTAAGTCGACAATATTTGTGAGCTCATTTGGAATAAATGAATATAAATTTTTTCCATCGAAATGAATCCAAAACTCGGGTGGTGGTGTATCACAACCATCTATAAATCCACCTGTTTCTTTTTCACCCAAACAGTCAAACATTGATGAGTGCACATCAAATACTAATATTTTTCCCTGTAACTTTGTCCAACTTGGCATGTGATGATATTTAACCCGAGCTTGGATAGCCTCTTCAAAATAGGCCTGCATAAGATAAGCATAATCACCACCAAATGCTGGATCACCATTTTTGTTTTTGAAACTTTCTTGTAATGCACGATATAAAAAATTATATTCTGCACACTGCCAAAATATTTCTTTTTTACTTAGATTTTCCAAATACCAATATTTAATATTTCATCAAAAGTATGAAGTTCGAATTCCTTTCTCATCACAATATCTCACTCTTTTAAGTTTCA
>NZ_BBTF01000052.1:0-23365 GCF_000876115.1 Acinetobacter sp. NBRC 110496 | reverse complement strand
TCGCTTAGAGTGATAAAAAAACACCCCTTTGGGGTGTTTTTTTATGCCTATTGTTTTTGTATTTCTTGTCTTACTATCGAAACTCTAGTCTTCAATTAAATTTTTCTTTTAGATTAGAAAAGTAGTTTCACTTATCACTCCTTTTCTCTTGCGTCGAAAATTTTAATACTTAATTAAAATTTCCTCCTCATGTCCTAAACTGATAATACGCTGTCCTAAACTGCACTTAATTGATTCGTATAAAAACGTAATATAAAACTCAAGAAAACGAACAAAAGTGCTCAGTGAGGATATTTCACTGAAAAGGAGTAGGTAGCATGAATGCTAAAGTAAATGTTTCGAATCGTGCAGGTGCAAGTTTCCCAGTACGTCGTATGAATTTTGATTTTGATCAGGTTCCAGAATATTGGGTCAGTGGCTCTGCTGGTCTAACGCATTTTATGACAGGTTTATCTGCATTATTCCCAGACGGTGAAAAACTCTTCATCGATTCGGTTCGTGCTGTACGTTACCACCCGGCCATCAAAGATAACGATAAACTGCAAAAAGAAATCAGTGCTTTTATTGGTCAAGAAGCCATGCATACCCAAGAACATGTCAACTTTAATGCTTCTGCTCAAAAATATGGACATGACGTTGAAACCTTGGAACGAAGAACAGGTGTCGTCATTCAAACGGGTCGTAAACTATTTGCTAAATTAGTAAAGCCATTTGGTATGACACAAGAAATGGTAGATTTGACTGCAACAACGGCACTGGAGCATTTTACTGCAACGATTGCTTCGGAGTTGCTACGTAATCCGCATATTCAAGCATTGATGCAAGACAAGACCATGGAATATATGTGGTTATGGCATGCGGTAGAAGAAAATGAACATAAAGCAGTTGCCTATGATGTGTATGAGGAAATTTTTGGTCGTGGCGTAAAAGCATACGCATTACGTAATACTGCACTGGTTGTTTCGATGGTTGCGATTTTTCTGACCCAATCTTCATTCGTTATAAAACTATTGAGAGATGATGGAAAATTGAACCTGAAAGAATTGGGTATGATTTATCAATATGCCTATAGTCCATCGAAAGGAATTATCGCTGGAATGGCGGGTGAAATGCTGGCGTACTTCAAACCTGGTTTCCATCCCAATGATTTAGATACCGTACAACTATTACAAGATTGGAAGGCAAAATTAGGTCTGTAAAATCTCTTTGGTTTAGCTCTGTAATTACTGAAAAGGGGACAATCAATGTTGTCCTTTTTTCATTTTAATTGTTCATTTCATACAAGATTTTCAGCAGATTCAGATGTCCTCATATGATGTTTTTCTGACCTTATCTGCACTTATTTCATGCACTGAAAAGAGCGTATAAATAAAGTATAAAAACAATCAGGCAAAAAATATTTATCGCGTAGGAGAACAGGGTATGAATGCGAAAGTCAATATTTCAAACCGAGCTGGCGCCAGTTTTCCTGTACGTCGCATGGATTTTGAATTTGGTGAAGTACCACGTTATTGGGCTAATGGCGATGCAGCATTAACACATTTTATGACTGCACTTTCAGCGTTATTCCCAGAAGGTGAGCAGTTCTTTGTGAATAGCACCCGTGCGGTGCGAAATGATCCCAAACTTGTAGATGAGCGACTTCAGAAAGAAATCAGTGCCTTTATTGGTCAAGAAGCAATGCACTCTAAAGAGCATTTGGCCTTTAACGCTTCGGCTGAAGCGTATGGTTATAAAGTACGTGAAATGGAAGAACAAACTGGCCGGTTAATTAATAGAACCATTGGTATTGCTTCAAAAATTTTAAAACCTTTTGGTTTTAGTAAAGAAATGATTGGTTTAACGGGAACCTGTGCGTTGGAACACTTTACTTCTACCATTGCTGAAGAGTTATTAAGTAATCCCGATATCCAAGCCATGTTTATGGATCAAACCATGTATCATTTATGGATGTGGCATGCGGTAGAAGAAAATGAGCATAAAGCGGTTGCTTTTGATGTCTATCAAGCCATGTATGGTCAAGGTGTTAAAGCATATTTTATGCGTTCATTAGCTTTAGTCATCGCAATGGGGCTCATTTTTGTTACTCAATCTTATTTCACGGCCAAACTGCTGCAAACAGATGGCAAGCTGACATGGCGTGATAGCAAATACATGATTAAATTTATGTATGGCTATAAAGGTTTTATGACCCGTCAAATTCCGACCTTATTAGATTTTTTAAGACCGAAATTTCATCCGAATGATGACGATACTACCGCGCTTTTGAATAAATGGCGCGCTGAATTAGGTTTTAATCTAAGTTAAGGATATAGGGCAGTAAAACTGCCCATTTTTTTATTCAAATTTTGTTTTAAATTGCTGATAATCTGCATCAGTATTTTATAGAGTGATAACTCGTGATTCGATTGATGCAAGAAAATGACTTGGAGAGTGTGACTGAGATTGAGGGCTTGGTGCAAAGCCATCCTTGGTCTAGGCAGCAGTTCCAAGAATCCTTGGTTTCGTATCAATGTACGGTTTATGAGCAAGCCAATCAGGTGGTGGGTTTTTGTATTCTACAGCCCGTTTTAGATGAAGCAAATTTATTGTTGATGGCGATACATCCAAGCCAGCAAGGTAAGGGGCTCGGTTATAAATTGTTGGATGAGTCTATCCAACAGTTAAAAAACAATCCAATTCAGATTTTTTTAGAAGTCCGTGAAAGTAATACAGCCGCCATTGGTTTGTATGAAAAAACCGGCTTTCATCAAATTGACTTACGCAAAAATTATTATCCCAATACGGATGGCTCAAGAGAGCATGCTGTGATTATGGTCAAAACATGCACCGATGATTTTGCTGCATTATTTAATAATTAAATTATTCCACTCAGAGGGGAGCGTACTCATCAATGAATTTCCTAGCTGATGGATTTCATGGTCTGAGAGCGGGCGATTGAGTCGACGCCATTGTCCATCGAGCAATAACTCCAGTGGGGTATATTGCGATTTATAATTCATTTTAGGTGAATGTGGTACCCAATAGCCTAAGTAGAGATAATCTAGGTTTAGTGTGCGTACATATTCGATTTGTTTGAGAATCGCGAAAACACCGAGTGAGCGACGTTGCTCATCTGGATCAAAAAAGGTATAAACCGCTGAAAGTCCATCATCCATTAAATCACAGGTTGAAACCCCAATCAGCTTTTGATCTTTCCACAACTCAATAAAGAAACTTTCTGTACAGCTATGTACAAGAAATTTCTCAAACTGATCTAGGCTGGCAGGAAACATATCGCCATCGGCATGGCGTTCATTGATATAACGTTCATATAGGTCGTAATGTTGTTGGGTTGCCTGTGAGGTTGGTAAGATACTCATTTGTAAATCTTGATTGCGTTTCCATGCCTTTTTTTGGCTGCTGTTCATTTTAAATTCTTGAACAGGAACCCGACAGGATAAACACTGGCGACACAGATGACATTCTGGACGATAGACAAAATCGCCGCTACGACGAAAACCGACACGAGAAAGTTCTGACAAGGTCACCACATCAATACGGTGAATTGGATCTAAAAACACCATCCGTGCCGATTTGTTATCGAGATAACTGCAATCATGTGGCGGCGTAATATAGTACTGTAAGTCATTTAAAAGGGACTTGGGTTGATATGATTTCATTAATCTGTCCCTCCAAGGTGTTCATCCGTTAACCGTCTAATTTTGCAAAAACTGCTATTGTTTTACTTGAAAATACACGTTCTTGATAACTTTTCCAATTGATAGAGGGGGCAATAATTACATCTTGTAACGATTTAAGATAGTCTTGGCGAGAAAGTGTACGGGCACCAAGGCTCAGAAGATGATCATTGACCAATTGGCAATCAATCCAAGGCAACTGATTTTCTTGTCCAATCAGCATCAGGGTGTAGAAAGCCATTTTAGAAACATCGGTTTCAGTGCTAAACATCGACTCACCGAAGCAACCTTTGCCGATCGTGACACCATATAAGCCACCGACCAGTTTGTCTTGGTTCCATACCTCAATACTATAAGCATAACCCGCTTGGAATAATGCGCAATAGCCTTCAATGATATCTTCACTGATCCATGTTTCATTGGCATAACTACGTGGCATAGAGCATGAGCGAATCACTTGTTCAAAAGCATGATTGACGGTAATTCGATAATCATGTTTCTTCATATTTCGAAGCAAAGATTTACTCGGTTTATAGGCATGAGGTTCGATAATGCACCTTGGCTCGGGACTCCACCAGCAAATCGGTTCATCTTGATTGAACCAAGGAAATAATCCATGCGTATAAGCTTCAAATAAAGTGGAAGGCGACAGATCAGCTCCAATACAGATAAATCCTTGACCTTCGGGATCAGCTTCAACTGGATTGGGGAAAATATAATATGAGGGCGGAAGCAGTTGCATAGCACCAAAACTAAATAACAATCATTTTAAGCTAACTGAAGTTGTCAGGAATGGCAATCTTCGTTATTGCCATTCCCATATCGGGTTTAACTAAATAAGCGCAGTTGTTTGGCAATATGGAGTTTTTTGCTGTCCAAGAACAATTGTGCTTTGCCTTGAATAATTTCGAGGCTTTGTTCTTGGTCCGATACGGTTTTCCCTTCACTGTTCAAAACTAACCAATTGAGTTGATTCAGCACATCCTGCACATAATGGGCAAATTCGCTCGCAGACTTTAGACCTTCAACAAAATGTGCGCGATAAAACAATTGATGGAAGTGTTCTGTTGCTAAACCGATCCCCGTAATTGGGCTAATCAACACATTATAGTTTTGATGAAAGCTGGCTTGTTGCAGTAAATAATGATTCAAACGGTGGCATTGCTCCAAGGTCTGCTGCTTTGGCTCTAAGCTCTGGCAGGGTTGGGCCAGTCCGAGATGCGAGAGAATGACCAAGGCATTGAGAATTTTGGCATAATTGAGCTGAGGAAGACTTTGCTCTAATTCAGCAATGGTCAGTGGGCGATAGTTTTCCTGAGCAAATTTATCTCCAATAGGCTGATAAATTTCTTCAATGAGATTAAATGTTCCTAACAGGCCACTGATACTGGTTGGGAGTTGTTCCTTGGCCGTCAGTAATACAAAGGCCGTTTTGCGCAGTCGTTCTTGTGTTTGTAACGGGGTTAAATTATTTTTCCCTCGAATAAACAGATCGCGTCTAAATTGGGTATTGGCAAAATAGTCACGGCATTGTTCTTTGAAAATGGGATGTTCAATGGCATTTAGAAAGGTTTGGTGTTGCTCAGAAAAATTAATATTATCTAAGTGCGTACTTAAATCGGTTGAGCCTGCATAAGACAGTTTGATTTCATCCAGAATTCGGACAATCTGCTGAAAGGAAAAACATTGCCAGTCTTGATTGAGATATTCGTGAATCAAATAATTGGGATTTTGTTGTTTTAAATCGGCTACTTTTTGCAATGCATTGGGATTGCGTTGGGCAAAAATAGGGTTTTGTTGCAATAAATCTTCACTAAAGTTTAGTGCTTCATTGACCTTTTGCAGTGGATTGGTGCTTTTACTATTGAACTTGAAGTGACTATGGAACAACTCGCGAATTGGCATATTGGCTGCCCAACCCGTAACACAGTTATAGCTAATATAAACAATACCATTGGGCTTTAGAAACTTGCGGATAAATTTAAGAATAATGTATTGATTCTCATAGCTGATCCAACTCCAGATCCCATGCAAGCTAATAGAGTCAAACATGGGCAAGTCAGAACGATGCAGTAACTCTTCAAAGCTGTCGTCATAGAAATAGTGTTCGGTCTTGCTTTGTTCAGCCAGCTGATTGGCATGAGCTGCGTGGGCTGGATTGAAGTCCGTTCCATAAAATGCGGCTTCATTCGAGGTTGCATGAATATTAATGCTGACGCCCTGACCGAAGCCCAGTTCGCAATGATGATGATTTTCCTGAAAGTCTGGGCTATCGATACCGTTCAAGAGTAAGCAAAACTTTTGGAAATTCGGGCTGAGGTCTCGATAATAACCGTAGGTATAGTTCACTTCCGTTTGGTAGCCATTCGTCCAGGTCGTTGTCATTGATATATCCTAAAAGGCTGATTGCAGGTGTGTGTAAAAAGTCGTCAATTTTTTGATTGTATGGATAGTTGCATAAAAAAACCACCAAAGATTGGTGGTTTTTCGATATTGGCCTAATTAGTTTAGATTATCGAGATATTTCTCTGCATCTAAAGCCGCCATACAGCCTGATCCTGCAGAAGTAATGGCCTGACGGTAGATACTATCAGCAACATCACCCGCAGCAAAAACACCTTCAACAGAGGCCGCAGTGGCATTACCCGCAGTACCGCTATGTACCTGAATATAACCATCACGTAGATTTAATTGACCTTCAAACATGCCAGTATTCGGTTTATGTCCAATCGCAACAAACAAGCCTTGAACTTGAACATCCTGCGTGCTTGCATCTTGGGTAGATTTAATGCGAACAGCCGTTACGCCAGTTTTGTCCCCCAAGACTTCATCGACTTGATGGTTCCAGATAATGCTGATTTTGCCTTCTTTTTCTTTGGCGAAAAGATGATCTTGCAAAATCTTTTCTGAACGTAAGCTGTCACGACGATGAACCAGTGTGACATGCGCTGCAATATTAGAAAGATACAGTGCTTCTTCAACGGCTGTATTACCTCCACCGACAACCATGACATTCTGGTTCTTGTAGAAGAAGCCATCACAGGTTGCACATGCGCTCACACCTTGACCCATAAATGCGGCTTCTGACTCAAGACCTAAATACTGTGCTGTCGCACCTGTTGCAATAATCAGCGCATCACATGTGTACTCTTCCATATCGCCTTTGAGCACGAATGGGCGAGTGTTAAGATCTACCTCATTGATATGATCGTAGACGATTTCTGTACCGAAACGTTCCGCATGAGCTTGCATACGTTCCATCAGTACAGGCCCCGTTAATCCTTCTGGGTCACCTGGCCAGTTGTCAACTTCAGTGGTCGTTGTTAATTGACCACCGAGTTGCAAACCTGCAATCAGTGTTGGCTTGAGGTTAGCACGTGCTGCATATACTGCTGCGCTATAGCCTGCAGGACCAGAACCCAAAATAATTAATCGTGAGTGACGAGCGCTCATTAAAGAACATCCTTTTTATATTGAAACTGCTAAAATTATACGTGAATCCAGCGGGGAGTGGGGTAAATCGATCGGGATAATATTGATTAACTCAATCGAATTGAACTATATCCGTGCAGGATGTTAACAACAACAGTAAACAATCGTGCATCTTTTTTGTAAGAACGAGTGCATAATATAAAACTTATTGATTAAGGTAATTTAGACCTTAAAAGATACCAACAAATAACGAATTGGGTTACAGGACTGTATATGACTGCGGTGTCAAGTGTTTATGCACAACGCTTTTTAATGACATTATTTTTGATTTCTTTTGGCATTTATTTATTTCTTGCCACAGTAACCTATACACCGTTTGATCCGGGCTGGATGCATATTTCCAGTGATACCCAACAGGTCTCAAACGCCAGCGGTGTAGCGGGTGCTTGGATCGCAGATTTACTGTTCGGTTTTCTGGGGTGGGCGAGTTTACTTATCCCGATTTTCTTGTTTATTGAAGCCATTCAAGTGTGGTGGCCGAGAAGTTTTCTCAATCGTCCATTTCGTTATGCAGCCCAGTTTTTCTTGATTCTTTCAATTTCCAGCTTGTTGTATCTGCATTGGAATACACCCGCAGATACTTTGGATAATGCGGCAGGGGGGATCATTGGTTATGAATTGGGGCAAAGCTTATCGCATTTGTTGACCATTTATGGTGCAACCTTGTTCTTACTCGCGTTTAGTATTTTATTATTGACCTTGGCTTTTGGGATTCAGTGGAACAAAACTTGGGCAACATTGAAAAATACACCTGCTTATCTACAAGATTTATTCTATAAAAATGTACCTCAGCATGAGTCTGCGTATGATCTGACCGAGCAACTGGCAGCTTCTGAAACAGCAGCAATCAAAAATAAAGCAGTAAAAGACTCGGACTCTGCACCAGAGATGGATGCGCCTAAAGCCAATCAGGTTCAGGCAAAACTGATTAAAATTGATGATTCACATCATCAGTTGATGGCGGAAAAATTATTTGCTGATGTGGTTGCGAAAGAACAACAGGGCAGTACCCAAGCTCAAATAGCTCCGCAAGAAGACGCGTTTGAACAGACCTTACAACGTGCACATCAGTTTGAAAATGAAAGTCAACGTCTGGTTCAAACGGGTGAAGTATGGCGTGCCTTACAGCGTGATGATGCCAGCCATAAACAAGAGATTGATGCATTGTTGAGAGCTGCAGATGATTCTGCCCAGTTCACAGCGCCTGCTGCACATGTAGCAACAGCTCAAACAGCCAATCACAGTCATCTAGATTGGAACGATGACCAAATCTTTGATGAGTTATTGGCTGCTGTACCGAATAGCAAGACTGCAACGGATCTACATACGCCGTTTACGCAAGAGCCTCCATCTCATCCTTCTCCGCGTGGGGATGATATTGAGTTTGAATCAGATATCGAAGCACTTATCACCGAGTCTGCACGACCTGTAGCTCAGCAGCCTTATATTGCTCCAGCACAAAATACAATCCATCCTGTTGCAGAAGAAACGCACGGCACTGCTGAACAGGATAGAGATGACTTTCGTGATCTTATGGTGGAGGAAGAGCGCGAACAAGCATCTCCTCGTAGTAGCAGTTATGCCCAATCCTCTGCTTTTGTAAAAGCACCGATTGAGGTCGCTGCGCCGAAAGAAACCTTGTCTAAAGAAGCCTTTATCGAAGCATGGCAGGAAACGGCAGGTAAAGCAGATCCAGATACGGATTTAGATCTCGAAGAAGATTTTGATCTAGATGCTCCGTTAACGGATGCGTTTGGTCGTCCAATGTCACGCGCCATGCAAGTCGCGCAAAAACGCCGTGATCTACCGACTTTACCGGGTCTGGAATTGCTGGATGAAGTTGATCCAAATAAAAAGGTCAATTTTACCGCTGAGCAACTCGCGCGCCTTTCTGAGCTTTTAGAGATTAAACTACAAGAGTTTAATGTGAAGGCGCAGGTAGTTGAAGCTCAGCCGGGACCAGTCGTAACACGCTTTGAACTCGATCTTGCACCGGGTGTAAAAGCCTCTAAAGTGACCAATATTTCACGCGATCTGGCACGTTCAATGTCGATGGCATCTGTTCGTGTGGTTGAAGTGATTGCAGGAAAACCATATATCGGAATTGAAGTACCGAATAGTAGCCGTGAAATGGTGCGGTTGATTGAGTTATTGAAAACGCCAGCTTTTGAAGACCCTGCGGGTTTGCTCTCTATGGCGATGGGTAAAGACATCTCAGGTAATCCTGTCATTACTGACCTCGGTAAAGCGCCACATATGCTGGTTGCAGGGACCACAGGTTCTGGTAAGTCGGTTGCAGTCAACTCAATGATCCTTTCGATGTTATTGAAGTACACACCTGATCAGTTACGTTTGATTCTAATTGATCCGAAACAGCTCGAATTGGCTAACTATAACGATATTCCACACTTATTAACGCCTGTAGTCACTGACATGAAAGATGCGGTCAGTGCATTAAACTGGTGTGTGAATGAGATGGAACGCCGTTATAAACTGATGTCATTCCTGAAAATTCGTAAACTCAGTGACTATAACCGTAAGGTCGAAGAGGCGATTGCCAATGGTGAGGATTTAATTGATCCTACATGGAAAGCCAGTGATTCTGTTGTGGGTGAGCGTGCACCGCGTTTGGCGCCATTACCATCGATTGTAATTGTTGCGGATGAGTTTGCCGACATGATCATGCAGGTCGGTAAAAAAGCCGAAGAAATGATTACCCGTTTGGCACAGAAATCGCGTGCAGCAGGAATTCACTTACTGCTTGCAACACAGCGTCCTTCGGTTGACGTGATTACAGGTTTGATTAAAGCCAATATTCCAACCCGTGTTGCTTTACGCGTAAACAGTAAAATTGACTCGCGTACCATTCTCGACGCAGGTGGCGCAGAAGACTTGCTCGGTCATGGTGATATGTTGTTCTTGGGGCCGGGTAAAATCGAGCCTGAGCGCGTGCATGGTGCATTTATTAGTGATGATGAAGTCAACCGTATTTGTGATGCTTGGCGTGAACGTGGTGAGCCTGATTATGTCGATGAGATCCTGACACCATTTGATGAAGAGCCAACTTCTCGTGGCTTTGAAGATGGCGATGGTGACCCAAGCCGAGATGCGTTGTATGACCAATGTGTTTCCTTTGTGCTGGAAACCCGTAAGGCATCCACCTCGTCGCTGCAGCGTAAATTTAGCTTGGGTTATAACCGTGCGGCGCGCATTATTGACCAGATGGAAGAGAATGGCATTGTCAGCTCAATGGGCGCCAATGGTAAACGGGATATTCTGGTTTAATCAGCAGTGATCTAATAAAAGCAGTGATCTAATAAAAAAGCCTCTATGATTAGAGGCTTTTTTATGGCTTTATTTTTTAAGTCATTAAGCAAATTTTGCCAATACTTCTAGGAAACCATCTTTTTGACGTGGGAACTGTGCAATCACATCATGAATGCGCTGACCTTCTGGGTTGGTGGCATTCAAGTTACGGCCATCGGCCAAAAACTGAGTAATTAAGCGCTCATAGTCATTTGGGCGCATATGTTTGAAGGCATGATAAAGCACGTGAAAGTCAGCATTGACGCCAGTGGGAGGAAGTTGGTTAAGGTAGGCAAACACACGCTCATCTGACCATTCTTCATTGAAAGTTGCTGGCTGTGATAATGCCATGACAATCTCCTCAGTCTTATAAAATAATAAAGGCAAAATCCTTGAAGTGGAGGAAAGCCATGCTTTCCTGATCCACCCGCGTATTTTGCCTTTATTTGCGAGAAATCGCTAATGAAAAAACTTCTATCGATCTTCAGGTAAATTGATATTCATTTCTAACATTTCGATATTTGCTTCTGAACGAACCTGCATTTGAATATGCTGTTCATCCACACCACGAACATAGCGACTCACCACCTGCATGATTTCTTTCTTCATCTGGTCGATTTTGTCTTGGCCTAGGCGACGACCTAAACCTTGCTCAGAGGCAACAATGACCTTTAAACGATCTTTGGCAGTTTGTGCACTTGATGGTTTTTCATCACTGCTAAAAAGTTTACTCCAGAATCCTGCCATAATTACGCTCCAAATAGTCTAGCTAACCAACCTTTTGGCTGTACTGCAATGTGTCGATAAGGACGGTCTTCACCAAGGAAACGAGCCACTAAGTCATCATAAGCCTGACCAGCTTTTGCTTCTGAATAAAGAATCACTGGCTTACCTTCGTTTGATGCTTGGAGTACGCTTGGGCACTCAGGAATAACCCCTAATGTCGGCACACGTAAAATATCTTTTGAAATATCATCGATCGTCAACATTTCTTGTTTATCAGCACGTTCTGGGTTAAAACGAGTGATACATAAATGCTTACGGATACGTCCTTCATTTTGCTCAACTTTTTTGGTTTTGCTGTCGAGCATACCAATAATGCGGTCTGAGTCACGAACTGATGAAATTTCTGGGTTAGTGACAATGATTGCCTCATCCGCATGATACATGGCTAAAATCGCACCGCGTTCAATCCCCGCTGGCGAGTCACAGATGATGTAGTCAAACTCTTGAGAAAGTTCATCAATCACACGTGCAACACCCTCATCACTCAAGGCATCTTTATCACGAGTTTGTGATGCAGGGAGAATGTATAAGTTTTCAATATCTTTATCACGGATCAGCGCTTGTTGTAAGCGTGCTTCATTATTAATGACATTGACGAAATCATAAACAACGCGGCGTTCGCAGCCCATAATCAAATCTAGATTACGTAAACCTACATCGAAATCAATCACAACAGTTTTATGACCACGTAGGGCTAAACCTGTTGCAAAAGATGCGCTTGTTGTAGTTTTACCTACACCACCTTTGCCTGACGTTACGACAACAATTTTGGCCACCGAATCCACTCCTATTTATGGTCATACGCCCCTAAAAGGGCTTATTTGGTGCTTAAAACTCAATTAAATAAATTAAAACTGCAAGGCTTCAAATTCAAGTTCTTGCTTGTTATTTAAATAAATATGTACAGGCTTTTTGATCATATCTTTGGGAATATCATCTGCAACACAATAGGTTCCTGCAATCGAAATTAATTCTGCTTCTAGCGAGTGGCAGAAAATACGTGCCGCAGCTTGCCCACCTGCACCTGCAATGACTCTACCACGAGCGTTGCCATAAATGTGAATATTTCCAGATGCAATGACTTCTGAGCCACTATTCATGCCGGCATTTAAGATGATATCACCTTGATCTTGTACCAAACATTGGCCTGTACGCAAAATCTCATCATGATAAGAGGTGATATACGCATTCGATGTGTTTTTTTGTGGTGTTTGTATTGCAGAGTTATCTGCTATTTTTGCAGGCGCATGCTCAACCACTTGCTCTTTTGATGCTTTGATACGCTGCAAGGGCTGATCTGTTGGTAGTACAGGGAATTGAATTGCACGAGCTTCATCACCCAAAATACCATCAATAACGGCCATTGGCTGTAGGCCTAAATCAATGAGCAGTTGAATGAGCGCAATCAGTTCTTGTTCAACAGTACTGTCGATAATGACCAATGTTCCAGTATAAGAACCTTCGTTCAGGGTATTGCTAAGTTGCTGGCGGATTGCATTATGGTCATTGGTGTCGAAAGTCAGTCGACTAAAATTGACCATTCTGCCCGTAATCCGTATGTCAGCCATAATTTATCCTTCAGGGCTTTTTAAGCGCTCTATTGTGTTAAAGCAGTTGTAAATAAAAGCAAATGCTAGAACAAATTACACCAATTCTCTAGCTTGATTGGTAATTTTTCTTGTAATCATTCCGCTTTTTTATCCAATTGATCAGATTCTTGCAAAGTTTGCTGCCATTGTTTGACTTTGACCTGTTTTCGAATGGCTTCTAGGCTTTCGTAGACCACCGACTCAACTAGTTCTTCCAGATATTGATTGTCGATATTTAACTCACTCACTTTTTGCGCAATCAACTGATAATGCTCATTGGGTCTTTCTGTTGAACCTGCTGTAAATGGTTCAATCAGACCAGCACTAATATTTTCTCCTAAGCGTTGACCAATGCTTTGAATTTGTTGTTCGATTTTTCCACCTACGATTGGAATCAAGCGCAACAATTGTGTTAGCTCAGGGGTGTCTTCAATGGCTTGGTTAACAATGACACCAACTTTTTGAGTAATCATTGGTTGTTGCTGTTGCAAAGCACTGGCAAGCGACTCTTGTAACATTGAGGCAAGCGTTACTGTAAAGAGCTGGCGATGATGGTCAACTAAATCATGAATAATTTTTTTATGACTGGAACTGGTTTCAAGCTCATGTCGAACGCCATCGATCACCGTGATAACAACACGGTCAGATAGCTCTTCCATCACCACACGATAATAGAAAATAGCTTTGGTGCGCATCCCCTCGGGGATCACTTTATACCCTAGTTCATGCAAACGATAAGCAATAATCCCAGCCCGAAATAATCGTAAAAAACGTAAATGCGGAATAATCGCAATAATCTCGTACCAATGTACAAAGGGGAAAAACCACCATCGCGCATGATGCTTTTGTACAATTGATAAAAACCAACGTACGCCGAGTTCTACAATCAAGAAGATAATGAACCAGGCCTCTGTGGTAATGACCCACGGATGTAAATGGGTTCGATAGAACTCAAGCACATTGGCCAAATGAATGGTATTAAAAAACCAGGCGCCGATATTGCTCATCAGGAAAAAGTTCATGCCTAAGCAGAACAAATTGAAAACAATAATAAAAACCATGAAAATGTCATAGACCAAAAACAGCTTAAAGAACGGGCTGTTCGGATTAACATAGCTATATTTAGAGTTTTTTCCTGAGTCTTGCTCGGTCATGTTTGTGCTCAATCCCTGAAGAGATTATTGATGATACTTGGCTTTCATTTGTGTAATCAGCTGGTCCTTTTCTGTCCAGATCTGATCAACCCATTTTTGGAAGCGTTCACGATAAATAGGATCATCTTCATAATTGCCGCCAATGACCCATTCGGGAATATCGATTTTACGTAAATCTACCGCAATACGGGAGACATCTCCAAGCCAAAATTCACCATAACCTGGTGCACCGTCAGGATAAACAATGGTCATATCGACGAGGGCATCAATTTGATCACCCAGAATATTAAGCGCCAAGGCTAAACCACCTGCTTTAGGTTTGAGCAGATTTTGGAAAGGGGATTGCTGTGCAGCATGTTTTTCAGGGGTAAATCGAGTGCCTTCTAAATAGTTTAATAAAGTAAATGGCTGGCTGAGTAATTGTTCACAGGCTTTACGTGCTTCCAGCATATCACGCGATTTTAGTTCTGGATTTTGGGCAATCTGTTCTTTGCTATGACGTTTCATCATCGGGAAGCCCAAGATTTTGAACGCTTGGCCTACAAATGGAATAAAAATTAGTTCCCACTTGGTAAAGAAACGCGTCAAGGGCATGCGGGTTAGGCCAAAATACTGATTCACGGTGGTATCTACCCAACTTTGATGATTACAGATCATCATATATCGACCTTGTAAATTAAGATCGAGCTGCTCATCAATACTGATGTCCCAGTGTAAATCGGGCAATACATGGTCAATTAACCAGTTGTTAACCCCTAACCAACTGTTGGTAATTTGAATGTTGGTTTCATCGACTTTTGCAGATTTTTTGAATAATTTGGTTAAACCTAAAGCAAGTACAGGTGGACCATGAAAAAAGGTACTTCCAGTAATTACTGAACTAACGGTTAATCCTTTACTGACTTTTTGCAATAGGGATGCTTTTTTATTCACGGTAGCCATAAATTCAGCCTTGAGTGCATATGTTTGAAAAAAGAGATGTTCCAACTATAAACAACAGATGTTGAAATACAACTGTATATTTTAAGATATTGACATTTTTTATATATTCACCCGATAAGCTGATTTCAATAAATGAAAGGGCAACTTGAAATATAATGTCATATTTAAAATTCAAACGATTTTTCTTTTGTGATATATGTCTCAATTTATCTTTGAGAGTGAGATCTGATTAATGTTGGAGAAATTGTGTTGCTGCAATCAAGTAAAATGCATCAAAATATTACAAAAATACAAATAAACTGTTTATTATTAACAAAATATCAATGGTCTAGCTGAATTTTCTCATTCATTATTTGTCCAGACAACAAAATACATAGACAGGAGCTACGCAATGCGTGCATTAGTAATTTCAACACTCGTAGGGGCTGGTTTGGTTCTTTCTGGTTGCCAAACTACGGGAAATGGCGGTAACGGTTTTGAATATGACAAAGCTGCAATGGGCGCAGTACTTGGTACAGCCTTAGGTTACGGTATTTCTAAAGGTATTGGTAACGGTAGCAGTTCGCAAAATAACCGTGCGATGGCAATTGGTGCGGTTCTTGGCGGTGCAAGTGGCTTATATCTTGATAATAAAGAGAAAAAGTTACGTGAACAAATGGCTGGTACAGGTGTAGAAGTTGGCCGTAATCCAGATGGTTCTGTTCAGCTCATTATGCCTGGTAGCATCACCTTTGATACCAACAAATCAAACATCAAACCTAATTTTTACGGTACTTTAAACAAAGTAGCGCAAACTTTAGCTGAAGATAACAAGAGTGCGATCCTTGTAACGGGTTATACCGATAACACAGGTAATGATTCAATCAACCTTCCATTATCTCAAGCACGTGCTCAATCTGTTAAAAACTATTTAGCAGGTCAAGGTATTTCTGGTAGCCGTATTGATGCTCAAGGTTTAGGTTCAGCAAACCCAATCGCATCAAACACAACTGCTGCTGGTAAAGAGCAAAACCGTCGTGTAGAAATCAGCATTTATGCGAAACAGTAATTTTTACTGATTTCTAAAAAACCACCTTCGGGTGGTTTTTTTATGGCATGCTAAAACTTACGACAAGCTATGTCGTGATTATAAAATTGAAACATCATAATTTATACATATCCCTAGATTTACTATTGGGATTATAAAACAGAGATGTCTATAATTGTGCTCGAAAAATCAGGCTCGGAAACGAGAGAGGTATAACCCATGTCATCTGCCAGTCAACTCAATGACAAGCAACTTGAAGCAATGAAATATGTTCAGGGGCCATTGTTGGTACTTGCAGGTGCAGGTTCAGGTAAAACCTCTGTAATCACCCGAAAAGTTGCTTTTCTGGTGCAGCAATGTGGGATTCCAGCCTATCGTATTACGGCAATGACTTTTACCAATAAAGCTGCACGAGAAATGAAGGAACGTGTGGGAAAATTGCTGTCACGTGAAGAAGCAAAAGGGCTTTCCGTTTCGACTTTCCATACTTTTGGTTTGAATTTATTGCGTCTGGAATTAAAACATTTACCACTTAAAAATAATTTCTCTATTTTAGATGCCGATGACTGCAAACGCATTCTGATGGATTTGATGCAACGCGATAATTTATCGGGGGCGGAGAGCAAAGAGCTTCTTGCTAAGGCCATGAAGAAAATTTCAGATTGGAAAAACGACTTGGTTGTGCCTGAACAAGCCCATTCAACCTGTGAAACGGTTGAAGATGTACAGTTCGCGCATCTTTATCAGCTTTATGAGCGAAATTTACGTGCCTATAACGCAGTAGACTTTGATGACTTGATCGTGATGCCAACCCGTTTGCTGCAGGAAAATGCTGAAGTACGTGACAAATGGCAAAACCGTGTTCGCTATTTACTGGTCGATGAATATCAGGATACCAATACTGCGCAATATACCTTGGTGAAGCTGTTGGTTGGCGTGATGGGGCAGTTCACCGCCGTAGGTGATGATGACCAGTCGATTTATGCATGGCGTGGGGCAAAGCCTGAAAATATGGCTTTATTGAAGGATGACTTCCATAATCTCAAAGTCATTAAACTTGAGCAAAACTATCGTTCAACCAGTCGTATCTTAAAAGCAGCCAATGCCGTAATTGAAAATAATCCGCATATCTTCGATAAGAAATTGTGGAGTGATAAAGGGCATGGTGAAACTATTCGGGTCATTACCTGTCTAAATGATGACGATGAAGCAGAACGCGTAGTGAAAGACCTGATTACGCATAAGTTAATGAATGGTAAAAACTGGAAAGATTATGCAGTGTTGTATCGGGGGAACTTCCAAGCACGTGTAATCGAGACGCAGCTGCGTCAGATGCAGATCCCGTATAAATTGTCTGGTGGCCAGTCATTCTTCGCACGCGCTGAAATTAAAGACGTGATGAGTTATTTACGCCTGATCATTAACCCGGAAGATGACAGTGCATTCTTGCGTATTATTAATACACCCAAACGTGCAATTGGCCCTGTCACTTTAGAAAAACTCGGTTTATTTGCCCAAGAAAATACCTTGTCTTTATTAACCGCATCTTCAGATCAGCGCTTAAGCATGGTGTTGCCAAAGAAAGCTGCCACACAATTACATGAGTTTGCTGATTTTATCGCAACCTTTACGCGTGAGCTGCTGGATGACGATGAGCCGATGCCGAAAGTTCGTCAAATGATCAATGAAGCAGGCTATATCGATTATATCCGTGAACAGGCCGCTACACCTGCGCAGGAAAAAACCAAACTCGACAGTATCGAAAGTTTATATAGCAGTATTCAAAATCTACTCAATCGTACCGATGATGTGGATGAGAAAAACATCGAGAGTGTGATTCGTAAGTTGGTGTTGCTGGATATGCTTGAGCAACAACAGGAAGAAGAAGACACCGATAAGGTGAATTTATTAACCCTACACGCAGCAAAAGGGTTAGAGTTTCCGTATGTTTATATGATCGGTTTGGAAGAGGAACTACTTCCACATAAAAACTCGATTGCATCGGAAACCATCGAAGAAGAGCGCCGTTTGATGTATGTAGGCATTACCCGCGCACGTCAGGGCTTGACTCTAACCTTGGCGGAGCAGCGTAAGAATGGTGGGCAAATGCGTCAAATGACGCCAAGCCGTTTCTTGGATGAGATGCCACAAGATGATTTGGAATGGCATGGCCGTAAAAAGAAATTGGCACCGAATGTTGATCCAAAAGAGCAGGCACAGCAGTATCTCGCTAATTTAAAAGCATTATTGAAACGTTAATAGATTGTAAGTAGGAAGTTGTAATGAAAGTCCAAGTTAAAGTATTAGATGCACGTTTAGGTCAAGAGTGGGCTTTGCCTTCCTATGCAACGACAGGTTCAGCAGGTCTCGATTTGCGTGCATGTTTAGATGAAGCGATTGAAATTGCTGCCGGTGAAACTGTTTTAGTGAAAACGGGCTTGGCGATTTATATTGAAGATCCAAATTTTGCGGGTTTGATTTTACCTCGCTCAGGGCTAGGCCATAAACATGGTATTGTATTAGGTAACTTGGTTGGTCTGATTGATTCTGATTATCAAGGTGAGTTGATGGTTTCAGTCTGGAACCGTGGTCAGAATACCTTCCGTTTAGAGCCAGGTGAACGTTTAGCACAATATGTATTGGTTCCTGTCGTTCAGGCTGAGTTTGAACAAGTGAATGAATTTGTGGCAACTGAGCGTGGTGCGGGTGGTTTTGGTCACACTGGAAAACAATAAGCTTTTTAGTCATTATCATTTTAAATGCAATGTTTTGCTGAAAAACGTTGCATTTTTCATATTGATTGTTGCTCCGATATATATTACAAAGCAGCAGATTCATTATTTTAATTTTTCTGAAAAAAGAGGAATTAATTTCTTAATAGTTCTGCGTTTTATATGGATCAAAAGATTATAAAAATAGGGGCTTGCAGTGAATATACAACATACATTTCCTCTGAATATTTTCCGTGCCTACGATATTCGCGGAAAGCTAAGTAATTTAACGCCCAATATTATTTGCTCGATTGCCTACGCTTTGGCATCACAATATAAAAATGCTGAACAGACGCAGGTTGTCATTGGTTATGACGCACGGTTAAGCAGTCCCGCTTATGCCAATATCATTCAGCAGATATTTGAGCGGCAAGGATTACACGTGATCAATATTGGCTGTTGTTCCACACCCATGATGTATTTTATTGCTCGTGATTTTGGTGGTAACGGTATTATGGTGACAGCCAGCCATAATCCGAAGTCTGATAATGGTATTAAGTGGATTTTACAAGGTGAACCGCCAACACCAGAAACCATTCAACAAGTTGGACAGTTTGCACAAATCGCATTAATACAAAATGATAATATTTTCTGTTTAGAAAATACAGCACATCAGATTGTTCCTGAATATTGTTTACAGTATCAACATTCCTTACTGACTGATATTCAGCTAGCGCGTCCATTAAAAGTAGTCTTAGATGGATTGAACGGTTCAGCAGGGCGTTGTGCCAAGCTGGTTTTGGAAAAACTGGGTTGTACGGTAATTGCGTTGCGTTGCGATGCCAATGGGCATTTTCCGGATCATGCACCAGATCCGTCACATGCTGAGCATTTAACCAAGTTACAGGCTGCCATTCTTGCTGAAAAAGCAGATATCGGCATTGCTTTGGATGGTGACGGTGATCGGGTGGTTTTACTGGATGAAAATGCACATATTATAAGTCCTGATCGTTTATTGTCTTTATTTGCACAAATGTGTTTACAGCAACATCCACATAAAGAAATCGTATTTGATGTGAAGTGCTCCCGTTTAGTTGCGGATACGGTACAGCGCTTGGAAGGGCGAGCTAAAATGATTCGTACAGGGAGTAGTTTCCTGCGTACCTATTTGTCTCAATCCAAAGGTGCGGCAGTATTTGGTGGTGAATATGCTGGTCATTATGTCTTTAATGATGGACGTGGCTTTGGCTATGATGATGGACTTTATGCAGCATTGCGGGTGATGGAATATCTGACTCAATCTGGTGCATCCAGCCTATCTGAGCTGTTAAGCGGCTATCCAGAACGCTGCTGTACCGAAGATACTTATATCAATACCCATGATGCCAATCCTCATCAGGTTTTAAATGATATTGCAATCTTAAGTCATGGTTTAGGGGCACGCTTAAGTAAAATTGATGGGGTAAGACTTGATTTTGACGATGGATTTGGCATTATTCGAGCATCCAATACTGGCGAATATTTTACCGTCCGTTTTGATGCAGATAATCAAAACCGATTAATTGAAATTCGTCAGAAATTTGTGGTTATGCTACAAGACCAATATCCACAGATTGCCCAAGAACTCGCACAGACCGAATAAGGAGAAACGCATGCCACATGAGCATATCGGCATTGATAAAGCAAAAATTTTGATCGAAGCTTTGCCGTATATCCAACGTTTTGCAGGAAAAACGCTGGTTGTAAAATATGGTGGTAATGCGATGACGGACCCAGAGCTAGAAAGTTCCTTTGCTCGTGACATCGTGTTGTTAAAAACCGTTGGCCTAAATCCAATTGTTGTACATGGCGGTGGTCCACAAGTGGATTCATTGTTAAAACGTCTTGGACAAGAGTCTGCTCGTATCGATGGCATGCGTGTAACCGACCAAGCCACGATGGAAGTGGTTGAAATGGTTTTGGGCGGCAGCGTCAATAAATCGATTGTTAACCTAATTAATAAGCATGGTGGACGTGCTATTGGTTTAACAGGTAAAGATGGAAACTTGTTGCGTGCTCGCAAATTATTGATGGAAAAACAGGAAGCCGATGGCTCTGTTTCGCAAATTGATTTGGGCATGGTTGGTGAAGTGACTGGTGTGAAAACCGACGTTCTGGAAATGTTCACGCAAAGCGATTTTATCCCTGTGATTGCCCCTCTTGGTGTAGACGAGGAAGGGAATACTTATAATATCAATGCGGATCTTGTGGCTGGAAAAGTTGCAGAAGCATTAGGTGCAGAAAAGTTGATTCTACTGACCAATATCAGCGGTGTATTGGACGAAAATAAAAACTTATTGACGGGTTTAAGCACGCAAGAAGTTGATCGTCTGATAGAAACTGGGGTGATTTATGGTGGCATGATTCCAAAAGTGGGTTGTGCGTTAGATGCAGTTAAAGGTGGCGTTGTAAGCGCGCATATTGTGGATGGGCGTGTACCACATGCAAGTCTATTAGAAATTTTTACCGATCATGGTGTGGGTACTTTAATTACCAATCGTGTGAAGCATTAATTCATTGTATTTGCGTTAAAAGAGACCTCTAGCAGGTCTTTTTTTGTCACGACCTGTTCATGTTTTAGTCATGTTAGTGTCATTTAAGCGATTTAAGGTGAATTTAGCCATAAGGAGCTTTCATTATGCTAGAAAAATTAAATCAATATCGCCAGACATTGACTTTACCTTTACGCCACAAACCAGCTCAAAATCAATTCCGTTTTGAATGGGTGGATAATTTAAAAGAATTACAAGAAGTACAACGTTTTAGAGCAACACAATTTAGTCACCAATTTGGTATGCACTTTGAAGACGGTCTAGATCAGGATCTTTATGATTTCGGTTGTGAACATGCAGTTTTACGCGAAAAATGGACGGGTGAAATTGTTGCGTATACGCGACTTAAACTGTTTCAGGGCTATGAAATTGGGCAAAGTTACAGTGCAAAAGAATTTGAAATCATCCCGCAATTTTCTCATTTACCCAGTATTCTCGAAATTGGACGAACTTGTGTACATCCCAAATTCCGTTCCGGGAAGGCACTGTCCATGCTCTGGTTAAACTTGGTTCCTAAAGTACTCTGGTCCATGCGTGCCAAATACTTAATGGGCTGTGTCAGTATTCATTTAGAAGACAACTTGGCGCGCGCTTATTATACCCATCGCCAAATTCAGCAGTTGAGTGAACATCAAACGATTGATATTCGTTCAAAACGCAGTTTTGAACCAGAACGTCCTGATTATAGCTTTCCGCAAGATGAACGCATGCCAAAATTATTTCAGACCTATCTGGGCATGCAGTCTAAACTTTCCAAACAAGCGTTTTATGACGAAAATTTTAAATGTCTGGATTATTTTGTTTTTCTGGAAGTGAATAAGATTGCGACCTCTTTTGTAATGAACAAAATGGTACAACGCTAGTAAGGTTTTGTTGATACTTCAACCATGTATTGCGTTATGGGCTAAAACAACATAATCAATGCATGAAATACCTACTATGATGGCTCATATCAAGTTTCATACTGACGTTTAGAGCCGTTTTAGCCATAACCCTACGGGACAGGGATATTTTTTGCCGCTACGTCGTTATGTCTTGTTCATTTAGAGTTACTAAATTTTACAAGCCCTGCCTCGTATCAGCTAAAAATACCCTCTGTCGCAAGCATCTGTGTAATATCAACAGAACCTCTTATCATTGTTAATCTAATACTGAGCACATATTCAGATTTACAAAATATCTATCCCTCATGCACAATAGGCTTAGATGTTTGCTAGTTTAAAGATATGTGCCAGCTATTAGGAATGAATTGCGCCACTCCAACCGATATTACCTTTTCTTTCCGTGGATTTTCACAACGGGCAGGGGTAACCTCAGATCATTGTGATGGCTTTGGAATTGCTTTTTTTGAAGACAAAGCTTGCCGCTTATTTGTGGATAATCAATCTGCGGTCGAATCACCTATTGCTGATTTAATTCGTAATTATCCAATTAAATCACGTAATGTCATCGCGCATATCCGTAAAGCGACTCAAGGTAAAATTAACCTTGAAAACTCACATCCTTTTTTGCGCGAACTTTGGGGCAGACATTGGATTTTTGCCCATAATGGTGATTTGCATGACTTTAAACCTGCATTGAGTGGTCGTTTTGAGCCAGTAGGCAATACCGATAGTGAACTTGCATTCTGTTATTTACTGGATCAATTCGTGCAAGCATTTGGCTATACCGAGCCAAGTTTGGAAGAGATTTTTGCACTTTTACAGCGTATAGCGCCTCAGATTGCGGAACATGGCACATTTAATTTCTGCTTGTCGAATGGTAAAGCTTTATTTAGTTATGCCACCACCAAGTTGCATTGGCTTGTACGCGAGTATCCATTCCAGCACGCACATTTGATTGATCTCGACGTTAAAGTGGATTTTAGTGAAGTTACCACACCAGAAGATCGGGTTGCTGTGATCACGACTGAGCCTTTAACACATAATGAAGCATGGACTGCTTACCAAGCAGGGGAAATGATTTTATTTCAGCATGGTCAACCCATTTTACAGGCATTAACTCAAGTAGAGCGCTTAATACGCGAGGCGCAAAATCCTGCATTAAAACGCGTAACCAAAGCAGACCAGTATTAAAGATAATATAAA
>NZ_BBTF01000053.1:0-22458 GCF_000876115.1 Acinetobacter sp. NBRC 110496 | reverse complement strand
CGTTTATCACAATTTGATTCATTCAGTTGATACGCTCGTTAAAATTATGATTTAGCAAATAACTAATTCAGTCATGATGGTTATTTAAAATTACTTATTAGAGAAAAGAATTCTTAGTTTTTTTGAATTTCACCCATAGAAAATAGATAACAACACGCCGAAGAGATTACATTTTATTATATTAAGCTGCAAGGTAAAAGACCAGATCACCTAAGCTTTAATAATAAATGGAGATATTTTATATCTTCACTCAGTTCAGTCTTTTTATAATAAAATTTATGCTAATCCAGATATAAAAATGAACAACATATCAGAGTAATACAATGTAAATTACCTACATCAAATAAAAAAATAATACAAAAACAAAGCACTATAAATTCAAAAACGATCTAACTACAGTTTTTGGACAATATAGCTTACATCTGCTCAATTTTACAGCAGGTTATAAAAAATGTTTTTTATCGATGTAACAGTCCCTTTCTCCATTTTTTATTATTTCTACTTTGCCAAGCCCCATTAATTAAGGAGTGTAACAGTTATTGATAAAAATATCCTTTACCAATATATACACCACCATCTTAAAATGATCTATCAAGCTCTCACGTTAAACACCCTTTGGTTTCAAAAAACTAAATTAAATGTTTATGAAAAATGAATAATAACTACATCACTAAAATGAACTATGTAGCCCACTGCACAAGCTCAAACTAAATCACTTTAAGGATAATCTGACTATTACTAAAAGGCGCTTAGAGCACTAACCATACATGAATCGCTGCTGGACCAAGCAAAACCATTAAAATACCAGCAATAACCATGGTTAAACTTGCAATCACCCCTTCCTCAGTATTGCGTTGTTGCGCTCTCACCGTACCAAAACCATGCGCTGCATTACCAAATGCAGCACCATTTGCCACATGAGAACGGATTCTGGTGATTGCTAAAATCGCGTCTCCACAAATCATTCCTACTAAACCAGTAATAACGGTAAATAAAGACACCAATGCCGCTGAACCATGAATATCTTCTGCCAAAATCATGGCAAAAGGTGTTGAGATAGAACGTGCCATCAAACTATTAGTGACTTCAGGGCTAAAATCAAATAATTGTGCCATCTCATAAGCCGACATCACACCAACGCTCATTCCCACAACAATGGCAACGGATAAAACCCCCAAATTTTTACGAATTGTCTCGCGATAACGATAAATAGGCACGGCGAATGCAACCGTTGCAGGGCCAAGTAAATTGACAATCCACTGAGTATCTTCAGCATAAGTCTGATATGAAATACCGAAAATCATCATTAAAAGAATCGTGAGTACTGGCACACTCAGCGCTGGCGATAGCCATAATTTCGGATACTTTTGATAGAGGCGCTTTGCAATTACATAGGCCAGCAAAGTCCAGATCAAACAAAGAATTGACCAAATATTCATCTTGACTGCCTTTAAATATGCTTGTGCTGGAAATGCTTACGTATTACAAGCAAATAATTTTTCATGCGATGGTAATAGTGAATGGTAAGCGAAGTACTTAACATGACCAGAATGGTACCCAGTGCAATGCTCAATACAATTTGCCAACCTTCTGTTATAAATAAGTTTTTGTATTGAACGATAGCAACAACCACAGGGATAAAAAACAGTAATAACTCACCTAAAATAAATGCTGCTCCTGTTGCCACTTGATCAATGTTGATGAATTTTAAAAACAGGCTGAAGAGCAACAAGAACATACCTAAAATTCCCGCAGAGATTGGTATAGCAAACTTGTGATGCAGGACATAACCTGCACTCCAAAATGCAGCCAGAATTAAAATTTGTTTAAGCAATTGCAAAAATGAGTTTTGTGTGGATATTCCAGAAACAGCTTCGGTACGCATTTTATGAAATCAAATGGTGAACTACATAATTATTATCTTATCCAGCCAGCAGCGTGCTGATATGAATTATTCATGTTAAAATTATTCCTAAATGGAATAATCAAAAATTTGTTATGCTTTCCTTCAAATCATTACAATGCTTTGTCACCTTAGTAAAAACAAAAAGCTTTACTCGGACGGCAGAAGTGTTATGCCTCACTCAGCCAACCATTAGCAAAATTTTGCAACAGCTTGAACAACAGCTACAAGTACAACTGCTTGTAAAACCCGAGCATGGCCGTAAAAGACAACTTGAACTGACTGAAATTGGCAAACGTATCTATCAACACGCTGTAGAACTGCTGCAAGCTGAGCAAAATATTTTTCTAGAAATTGAAAATTATCAACAATTAAAAACGGGTACGCTCAAACTTGGTGTTCCGCCATTAGGTGCTCAACTCCTTACCACCGCGCTTTTTGATTATCACCAACAATGGCCTAAAATTGAACTCGCTTTTCTTGAAGTCGGCTCTAGAGCGATTGAACTCGCTTTGCATAACAATGAATTGGATGTAGGTGTATTGTTACAACCTTTCGATCCACAGATTTTTGATAGCATTGAATTGTGCAATTACCCTTTAATGGTTGTGTTACGACGAGACGCAATTTGGGCGTCACGGAAAAAAATCACTTTAGAAGAGTTACGACACCAATCCTTCTTGATGTTTCCTGAAAATTTTTCCTTAAACCGTATTATTCTGGATGCATGCCAGCAGCATGGCTTTTATCCAAGTATTGCCTGCCGTACCAGCCAGTGGAATCTTCTGGCGGATATGGTGTTACAACGTATGGGAATAGCCCTACTGCCAAAATATTATACCGATATGTTGGATTCCAATTTATTTGCAGCCATTCCGCTTGAAAAACCAAATATTCAGTGGCATTTAGCGATGGCATGGAAAAAAAGCCTTCCCATCTCACCCGCTGTTCAGGCTTGGCTTGACATCATTCGTCAGCACTTTCAAAATATTAAGCCAGAAATAAATAAAATACAGGAATAATATACGTAGAAAAAAAGATAAAACGCTGCCACAAAAAAGCTACCCAATTTTAGATCAGCTCGCCTAGACTGGATAGATCTCACGATCAACTGGCACATAATAATGAACGATTCAAACTATATCCCACCCCGAATTTGGCAATGGACTGGAGAAAAAACCGATTTAAATCAGCCGACAGCAGGCAGTCGTTATCAGCATACTTTACCGATTGGGAAGCATCCCCTTCAGCTCTATTCCTTGGCAACGCCTAATGGACAAAAAGTCACGATTTTACTGGAAGAACTGCTCGCATTAGGGCATCAAGATGCCGAATACGATGCTTGGCTCATTAAGATTGGCGAAGGACAACAATTCAGCAGTGGCTTTGTCGATATCAATCCAAACTCTAAAATTCCCGCGTTGGTCGATCATAGCCAAACTCCACCTTTAAGGATTTTTGAGTCAGGTTCAATTTTGCTTTATTTGGCTGAAAAGTTTAAAGCCTTTATTCCGAACGAGATTGCAGCACGTACCGAATGTTTAAACTGGTTGTTTTGGCAAATGGGTAGCGCACCTTACATCGGTGGAGGTTTGGGGCATTTTTATGCTTATGCGCCTGTGAAAATTGAATATGCAATCAACCGCTTTGCCATGGAAACCAAACGCCTACTGGATGTTTTGGATCAACATTTAGCACAACATGAATATTTGGCTGGAAGCGAATATTCGATTGCCGATATTGCAGCTTTCCCTTGGTATGGCAGTATTGTCAAAGGCTGGGTTTATAATGCCAATGAATTCTTAGGTGTAGATCAATATCAACATGTACAACGTTGGGCAGATGCTATTCTGGCACGCCCTGCGGTACAGCGTGGACGCATGGTCAATCGCACCTTCGGCGACTTAGCAACCCAATTGCATGAACGTCATGATGCAAGTGATTTCGAGACACGGACTGAAGACAAATTAGGTTAAATCAGCATACTTAGATTTATGAGATTATTATTTGCATGATATCGAATTCAACATGAATCAGAACGGTAGCCCCAAAAAAGCCCTTGGATAACAAGGGCCTTTTAATTCTTATTGAGCAGCATTCACTCCAACAATAAACTGGCTACAATTCGAAGCTTCAGATGCATTGTCCAATTGATTATCAGCAAACTTAAATTTAGATGCAACAGAGCTATAATCTTTCTTAAGGCTTTGCCCAGTTAACTCACCTAATTGTTTGACCTGTTCTGGTTTCAAGATGTCATGTTCAACCGCTTGATTGACCATAACACAAGCTGTCGTGATCGCATCGTAACGTGCTGCTGTCTTCGAATAGCCGAGAGAACCTAAGACGCCACCAACAATTAAACCAATAATGACAGATACTGCAACATGCATTTTATTCATTTTAAAAGACCTGAAAACATAGCTAAATTTCAAAACAAAACAATTCAGTAAAGATAAAATCTATTTAGCAATTAAAACTAATATCAAAAAAGCAAACCAAACAGAAAATACGATATAAGCATGAATATTTGAACTAAATCACATTTTAATATTTGGTTTTGTGTAGAATAATCAAATTGATTTGATAGAAAAAGAAAGAACCCTTCAATTTTTCTGACAGATACCAAATCAGGAAATTCAGAAGGGTTCAACAAGGTATTCAGCTAACTCAATGACAAGCAATTGTAATTTTAAAAATTTACTTCGCTTTACGCTCTTTATTGACAAGATATTCGACCACTTTAACCACCTTATCATCTCCCCCTTGCACAATATATTTTCCATTTACAACAACAGCAGGAACACCAGTCAATTGATATTTTTGTGCCAACTGGTTTGATTCTGAAATTTTTGCGGTGATTGCAAAAGAATCATACATACTATTAAATTTTGCTTCAGGAACACCATACTTCACAAAGAATTTGGCAAAGGCATCCTTCTGCAGAACTTTTTGATTTCCTACATTATTAATATGAAATAGCGGTAAATGAGTACGCTTACGTACACCCAAAGCTTCACTCACGTAGTAGGCACGCGCTCCCTGCTCCCACATCGGATTCATTGCTGCCGGAGTACGAAGGAAATACACATCACTTGGAATTTTCTTTAGCCAGGCCTGCATATAAGGCTCTAATTTAAAACAATAAGTACACCCGTACCAAAAGAATTCCCGTACTTCAATTTGATTGGCCGGTGCTGAGGTTTTTACTGGATTTGAGACAACTTTATAATCTTTGCCTTCGACAAAATCGTTGGCCATCGTTTGTGTTGAAAATACCGCCGCTACTGCAAACACACTAGTTAAAATTAAATTCTTCATTCGTTCTCTTATCCTCACCATCATTTTGTCTCATTAAAATGATTTTTAAATATTAAAGCTGCTCCAAAGCATCTTTCCTTTGGAAAGGCAGATGCGATTTTGCTATCAATCTACAATTGGAGAAAGCTATCATTAACCAATAACCTTGCATATTCTTCATACACACACGAAAAATTCAACAATGCATCACAAAAACAAACATATATGTATAACAAATCACCATGCTAAACAGAGGTGAATAACCAAGAAAATACTGATTTACTGCGCTGAATGTAAATTGCCCATCAAAGCCGCTTCAATCTATCGAATCGCTTGAAAAGCAATATTTCTATAGGAACTGGGTGTATATTATTAGCCAGAATCAATCATTTATTTAATTTCGATATGAGCAAGACATTTTCTGACAGTGATCAAATTAAAGTAGTTTCTAGTTTTTCTGAACTGGTAAATACTCGTTTTCAAGGAGAAATGAATGCCATTTGCTGGTCTAGAAATTTGATGGGTGATTTTAAAGAAATTGTGACTAAACTTGAATTAAAAGAGAAGATTACCGAAGTTTCCATTGAGGATCTTATGGCACTGAAACTTTCCGGAAAAGGCAATCTGGCAAGAGAAATAATCTTAAGCGATATGCAACTTCTCTCTGATTTCGGGGCATCACCGTCTCTGAATCTTCTTGAAAGTTACCAACGTGACCAAGAATTCGATTTCATCTCAACAGACGTCTATTCTTACCATATTGATCGTTCTCCTATCGCAACGGATACTTTTTTATGTACCTATTACGGCGTAGCAAGTGATATTTTGCCGAATAATCAGGTTGAACAAAAAATTCTGATTCCCGACATTAGAAACAAACTCAAAAACCTGTATGACGGGCCAGAAGCAGAATTTGAACATTTCTTGGAAGATTATTTCTTTGATTTACATTATCAACCCAAACCGGATGCCCAACCTGTGAATTTAGGCTCAGGATATCTTTGGCGTTTGGCGGTAGACCATCCCACACAACAAGCCTTGCCCTGCGTGCATAGAGCACCTGCTGAAAAAGAGGGTGAGTATAGACTGCTGCTGATCTGCTAAATATTTACTTGGCCTATACAACGAACTTGATTGTTATAAAATTTGAGTATGAGATCTATCCCTTGATGAAATAGACGAGAGTCATGCATTCGAAATTTTAAATCATTTTCAATACTTAGTCTCATGTGTAAAATCCTCTATGCGCATAAAACACAATTTTGCTCTCATTAGCATCGTCTTTTTTTAAAGCTTATATTGATATAACTTTTTATATTCAACTGGGCTTATTCCCAAATTTCTGACAAATAATTGCCTTAACACTTGTTCATTGCTCAAACCACACTCCATGACGACTTGTTTGGTTGCCAATTGATCTTCTCTCAGTAGCTTTTTAGCATGTTCCAAACGAATATTCTCTAGCCATTTCGCGGGTGAAACCCCAAATTCCTTAGAAAAAATACGAGAGAGGTGACGTGTTGTTATTCCTAATTTTTCTGCCAATATATTCGTGTTAATCGGCTGTTTCAAATTCGCTTTAGCCCAGATACTTAAATCATTTAGCACAACTTTCCCATGTGAAGTGGGGCCATCACTATCGCTGAACTGCTGTTGAGTGCCCTGTCTTTTAAATAGGGTCACTAAATGCATTGCCGTTTTTCTAGCGAGCTCGGCACCGAGGTCTTGCTCAATCAGTGTCAATGCTAAATCCAAACCTGAAGTCACACCCGCTGAAGTAAACATATTCTTATCTTGTACGCAGAATGCCTGATGATTGACATTAAGATCAGGATACCTGACTTTTAGTTGCTCAAGAAACGCCCAATGTGTTGTTACTTCTCTCCCCGCTAATAAATTGGTTTTTGCTAATAAAAAAGTCCCAGTACAAATCGATCCAAACCGCCTCGAACTGCTACATACCTCCGTTAAACGTTTTATGAGCATTTGATTCGTTTGTATACCGACCATAAATGGAGAACCAGCAATCAAGAACGTATCTATGCGAGGTAAGTTACTGTGAATGGTGTAATCAGGCAACAATCTCAAGCCACAGCATGTTTGCAGTGGTTCATCTGTCGATGTAATTAAAATTGTTTTATAGACATCTTTGCCGATTTGGCGATTCGCCTCAGAAAAAACATCCATCGGCCCTGCAATATCAAGTAGTTGGACCTCAGGTAATGCAAAAATTGCAATCGTTTTCTGATTCATTCTAGATTCACAATTCACCGAAAATGTCTTAATTATACTCTTTTTATTTATTAAAGACATTGATGTTTTTTATTATGCTAAATACTCACCAACATAATAGAGAATTGCTATGTCAAGCCTACATCAGCTTCATATTCCAGATAGTCAAGTCACGAAAGAAGTTCAGGAACTGATACGTGATACCGAATCGGAACTGCTATTTCATCACTCAAGTCGGGTTTATCACTGGGGAGCTTTAGCTGCCAAACAACGGAAAATTCAAGTTGATCATGAATTACTTTATATTGCCTGTATGTTCCATGACATAGGACTAACTGAACAATACTGCAGTTGTGATAAACGATTTGAAGTAGATGGAGCCAATGCAGCTGTCGACTTTATGAAAAATCATGGCTTTTCACAAGCAGATATGGATAAGGTATGGACTGGTATAGCGTTACATACTACACCAGGCATTCCCGAGTTTATGGCACCTGAGATTGCACTTGTCAGCGCTGGGGTCGAAATGGATGTTTTAGGTCTAAACTATAATTCTTATTCTGAGGAAGAACGTGATGCAATTATTGCTTCACACCCTCGTGAAAATGGATTCAAAGAGAAAATCATTCAAGCTTTTTACAATGGGATAAAAAATAAGCCTAACTCCACTTTTGGAAATGTAAAAGCAGATGTGATCGCGGATAAAGAATCTAACTTCCAAGCAATTAATTTCTGTTCAATGATCAGAAATTCTAAATGGCCATCATAACACCCGCAACACAGCTCTCGAGTCTAGCTGCTGCCTTGTTCTTCTGAATAAGGCAGTCTTAACACTGAATATCAGATGAAGGCGTAGGCTGCTGTGACGCATCCCTAAAATTTAAATTGGCTGAATTGAAAAGTTTTTTGACTCAAACAAGCAAGTTAATTTCACAAAGGTCGATATAATAAGAAGAATCATTATCATTTATGGTCAATCTCATGTACATCAAGAACATTGAAACATTTCCGATTATTACCCTTAGCTATAAAAGTAAGGATCAGCAATCTCTAGATGAACTGTTTGAGTCATTTACGGCCCTGCTGGCTAAAAATGAAAAGTTTGTTTTCATTAGCGAAGGTGCATTTGATGAGGCAGAACAAAACAATGACCATGAATCTCGAAAACGCATTGCTGCGTGGGTAAAAGCTAAACGAGAAACATTGTCTCGTTTTGTTTTAGGTTTAGTCCATATTGAACCCGATCTTGGACAAAGAACCAAAGCCGAACAGTTTGCAAAAGTATATTTACAGTTTTCAGGTTATCCAATGTATGTCGTATCAAGTAAAGAAGAATCAGATCAACTTGTCTACCAACTTTTGCATCCATAATGGAGATCAATAAGCTACAGGACATTCATGCTTCCACTCTGATGAATGATCCAGTCACCGTACTCAAAGTTACTGCTGATGTACCGGATTGGGAATTAGGCTTACATCAGCACGACTATGGCCAGTTGATGGCAACTCAATCAGGCTTAATTACGATCTCTACAGTTACAGGGATATGGGTGGTGCCTCCCAAAACAGCCATCTGGATTCCGCCCAATATTTCTCATTCATCAACGGGTATTGGTCTTTCAAGCTGTTTTATGGTGTTTACTCAAAAGAACCTTTTCGATCATAGCGAATGCCACGTTATTCAAGTCAGTGATTTTTTAAATAGCCTCTTTCTAAGAACCGAGGAAATTAAACCTAACTTCACTTCCCATAGTGCCGAAGCACGACTAATGCAGGTTTTAGTAGACGAAATTATCAGTGCACCTCAGCAATCGCAATATTTACCACTTCCGTCGGATAAGCGACTGAAGATGATTACAGACTCACTCCTCCACCAACCCGAACAAAAAACCAGCTTGGCTCAATGGGCAAAACAATGTGGTATGAGTGAAAGAAGTCTCACGCGTACTTTTAAGGGAGAAATGAAACTTTCTTTAAATCATTGGCGTAGACGACTGCATATTACTTTAGCTCTTCAGAAGTTAAATGATGGGCGAAGCATTACTTATATTGCCAATGAGTTAGGTTATGTTTCGGATAGTTCATTCATCACCATGTTTAAAAAAGCAATGAAATCCTCTCCTAAAAAATTTTATTCCGAGCGACAAATCAAACTGGACGATCCGACATGAAACCATCAAACCATGATCCTCAAGAACTGGAAAAGTTTGAAGCGATATCCAATCGCTGGTGGGATTTAAAGGGTGAATTTGCACCTCTACACACCATTAATCCTTTACGTTTGGGATGGATAAAGTCGATTGCAAACGGTATTCAAGATAAAAAGATTCTTGATGTTGGTTGTGGTGGCGGAATTCTAGCTGAAAGTATGGCCCGGCATGGTGCAGATGTGCTTGGAATAGACCTTGGGGAGCAAAGTATTCAGGTTGCCCGTAATCACGCGATTATGGAGAATATTCATAACCTTGAGTATCGCACTGTTGCTGTAGAGGAACTGGCAAAAATAAGCCCACAACAATACGATATTATTACCTGTATGGAACTTCTAGAACATGTTCCTAACCCTGCTGCAATTATCCAGTCTTGTGCACAATTATTAAAACCTCATGGACTAGTATTTTTTTCAACAATCAACAGAAACCCAAAGTCTTTTTTATACACGATTGTTGGTGGTGAATATCTTTTTAAATTAATGCCCAAAGGCACGCATAACTTTAATAGATATATTAAACCGAATGAGCTTAGCAGCTTTTCAGAACTTGCAGGTTTAACGCAGATGAATACGATTGGTCTACATTATAGTCCAATCGGCAAATATTTCTGGTTAGCGCCAGACATCACCGTAAACTATATGACCAGTTGTATAAAAACTAGTACATCTTAACAGCTAAGTATTGTTGGCTTGATCTTTTTAATAAGTACCCAATGATGAATTCTATAAAAAAAGCCACATCTGGAGAATGTGGCTAAAAGTATTGCTTTGCTTGCTACGGTTATACCGTATTGTTAGGTTAGGTCCAATTGCTTAATTCAAACTGAATTTCGGTCATCTTTTTTAGAGCTTATTCCAACCGAATATCTCCCACCCAATTCATACTTTTATCTGAAAAAACACAGACAAGAAAAAAGCCCTTGTTTTCACAAGGGCTTTTTGAATTTGGCGGAAGCGGTGTCCGTCTAACACCAATCCTAAGAAGTCCAATCCAATATTATAAATTAATATTTTTCAATTAATTACAATTACACCCATCCAACTCAGTCTTGTCTAATCCGACTATTTCCAGTATTTTATGAGGGGTAATTTGAGGGGTAGACAATAACATGCCAAAGAAAGCTAAAGAGCTATCTGCGCTTAGTGTAGCAAAAATTAAAGAGACTGGTCGATATCACGTAGGTGGTGTTGATGGTCTTTGTTTAAACGTCGAAGGAACTTCCCGTGTCTGGATTTTACGTGCGGTGGTGGGAAAACATCTGGATAAAGATGGAAAATTAAAACCTCATCGACGTGATATTGGTATTGGTCCATACCCTGAAGTTTCTTTAGCTGAAGCTCGTGCTAAAGCCACTGAATTAAAATTACAAATACGAAGTGGTATTGATCCAATTGTCCATCAACAGGAACAGCTTGCAAAGCTTCATGTTCAGCAACTACGGAACAAAACATTCATGGAATGTGCAAAAGTTGTTATTGCCAATAAAACCCGTGAACTCAAAAATGAAAAACATATTGGACAATGGTCATCAACACTAGAAACTTATATTTACCCAACTTTGGGCAATCTTACTATTAGTAACATTACCAAAGCCGATATTGCTGAAGTTTTAAGACCTATTTGGGTTGAGAAAAACGAAACAGCCAAACGTATCCGTGGTCGTATAGAAACCATTTTTGATTATGCCAAAGCAATGGGATATTTTGAGGGTGACAACCCTGCCGAATGGAAAGGCAATCTTGAACCTATATTAGGTAATTTAAAGCAGGAATCACGCCCTCACCCATCCCTGCCCTATGAACAGGTTGCTGAGTTTATCCAACACTTAAGACAGAAAAAAGGAATTTCACCAAAAGCTCTGGAATTTGCAATTTTAACCGCCTGTCGCTCTGGTGAGATTTTTGGGGCGAAATGGCAGGAAATTGATTTTAAGAATAAAGTCTGGATTATTCCTAAAGAACGTATGAAAGCAGAAAAGGAACATCATGTGCCTTTGTCGAAAGAAGCGATAAGTTTGCTTGAATCAATTCAAAATCATACTCTAATTCAAGATTTCATCTTCCCTGCGCCACGGAGTGGTGAGATGCTTTCTGATATGTCTTTGACGACCCTAATCAAACGACTGCATGAGCAAAAGCTTAAAGAAAATGGCTTAGGCTATATTGATCCCAAACAAAACCGAGTCATTACAACGCATGGCTTTCGGTCTACTTTCCGTGATTGGTCGGCAGACAAAACAGATTACCGTAGAGAAGTGTGTGAACATGTTCTCGCACACAAACTTCCAGATAAGGTTGAAGCTTCTTATTTACGTGGAGGCTATTTAGAAAAACGTAAAGGCTTAATGGCTGATTGGGCAACATATATCATGCACAAATAGCCTGAAGCCATGTGGTACAGCTCAAAAAAGTACAATCCCAATTACAAAAACACTTAATATAAAAATAAGAGATAAAGGAATTTTATCTCTTATAAATCTGAATTTTAATTGCTCATCCATCCAACTAATTTGATGTTCCCAAAAGAATTTGTAATGAGCATACCAATTACTAAAAAGGATCTGCTTACTTATCCCACACTCGCTTTAAGTAAGCGAATCCGAAATAGAGAAACGCTGGCGTAACACTATAAGTAGCTAAATAAAAAAACAATATAGAAAATCTAACTCCACCCATGAGAGGTGGAGTTAGCTTGATTTATTTCAGTGAATGTATTGATTATTCTTGATTGTCTAAATACTTTTCAGCATCCAATGCTGCCATACAACCCGAACCAGCCGAGGTAATCGCTTGACGATAAATACTGTCTGCCACATCACCCGCAGCAAATACACCCTCGATAGATGTAGCTGTTGCATTACCCGTAGTTCCACTTTGGACTTGGATATAGCCATCACGTAGGTTCAATTGACTTTCAAACATTCCTGTATTGGGTTTATGTCCAATCGCAACAAACAAGCCTTGCACTTGAACATCTTGGATACTTGCATCTTGAGTGGATTTAATACGTACCGCCGTTACACCTGTGTTGTCACCTAAAACCTCATCAACTTGATGGTTCCAAATAATGCTGATTTTGCCCTCTTTTTCTTTGGCAAAAAGATGGTCTTGCAAAATCTTTTCAGAACGCAGACTGTCACGACGGTGTACCAGTGTCACATGTGCAGCGATATTTGACAGATATAAAGCTTCCTCAACCGCAGTGTTACCACCACCAACCACCATGACATTTTGGTTTTTATAGAAGAAACCATCACAGGTTGCACAGGCACTCACACCCTGCCCCATGAAAGCTGCCTCTGACTCAAGACCTAGATATTGAGCCGTTGCACCTGTTGCAATAATCAGTGCATCACAAGTATATTCACCCATGTCACCTTTGAGTACGAATGGGCGAGTTTTGAGATCCACCTCATTGATGTGATCATAGACCATTTCTGTACCAAAGCGTTCTGCATGCGCCTGCATACGCTCCATGAGTACAGGACCAGTTAAGCCCTCAGCATCGCCAACCCAATTATCAACTTCAGTCGTTGTTGTTAATTGCCCGCCTAATTGTAGTCCAGCAATCAATGTTGGTTTGAGGTTGGCACGAGCTGCATATACGGCTGCACTATAACCCGCAGGTCCCGAACCTAAAATAATTAAACGAGAATGTTGATTTTGCATTTAATTTTCTCCAGCATTCTACAAACTTCGCTGATTAACACGTTTTGATAATTCTTCAGCAGATTCTTTAAGCTCAGAATAACGATCAGTTAAATACTGACTTTGCCCCCGTGTCAGCAAGGTGAATTTATACAGCTCTTCCATCACATCCACGATACGGTCGTAATACGATGATGCTTTCATTCGCCCATCTTCTTCAAACTCTAAAAATGCTTTTGGAATTGAAGACTGATTCGGAATCGTGATCATCCGCATCCAACGCCCTAAAATACGCATTTGATTGACACTATTGAAAGATTGCGAACCACCACTGACTTGCATTAGTGCCAGTGTTTTTCCTTGAGTGGCACGAATCGCACCACCTGCCAATGGAATCCAATCTATCTGTGACTTAAAGATCGAACTCATTGAACCGTGACGTTCAGGCGAACACCACACCATGCCCTCTGACCATGCCAAAAGCTCATGTAGTTCTTTTGCTTTTGGGTGTTCCATATCCGCATCTTCTGGCAAAGGTAGCCCTTTCGGATGAAAAATTTTAACCTCAGCACCAAACTGTTCCAAGATTCGACCTGCTTCCATCACGGCTAAACGACTATACGAACGCTCACGGTTAGAACCATATAACAACAAAATACGTGGCGCATGATCTAACGATTTAGCTTGAACTTTTTCCAAAGTTGGCTGTTCAAGTAGCTCCATATCAACATTAGGAAGATTCATTACAATTACACCGATTTAAAATACTTTTTTCTGAGCCATAGAGACACACTCACTAAAGCGATCAATACAGGTACTTCAACTAAAGGACCAATCACGGTGGTAAATGCCACAGGTGAAGCCAAACCAAAGGTTGCAATCGCTACAGCCAAAGCCAACTCAAAGTTATTACCAGCAGCCGTGAAAGAAATTGCTGTGGTTTTAGGATAGTCATTGCCCATCCATTTACTCATAAAGAAGCTGATGAAAAACATCACAATAAAATAAATCGTGAGTGGGATTGCGATACGCAGAACATCCAATGGTAAGCTCACTACATCACCACCTTTTAGGCTAAACATTGCCACGATGGTAAAAAGAAGTGCCAATAAACTGAGTGGGCTGATCTTGGGTAAAAAGACATTTTGATACCAATCTAAGCCTTTGGCTTTGACCAAAACCAAACGAGTCAAGAAACCAAGAAGAAATGGAATCCCCAAGTAAACCAACACCGCATGGGTAATCGTCCAGAAATCAACATTGATCACTTGCCCTGCAATACCGAAATAGGGTGGCAAGAATGTGAGGAACAGCCAAGCATAGGTACTAAAAAACAGAATCTGGAAAATACTATTGAATGCCACCAACGCTGCTACATATTGGTTATCACCACAGGCTAAACCATTCCACACCAAGACCATTGCAATACAGCGAGCCAAACCGATCAGGATCAAGCCTGTCATGTACTCTGGATAGCTATGTAAAAAAATAATTGCTAATGCAAACATTAATACAGGCGCAATCACCCAGTTCTGCACCAAAGACAAAGTTAAGGTTTTCTTGTCTTTAAACACTTGTGGCAAAGTAGCATAGTCCACTTTGGCTAAAGGTGGATACATCATCAGAATCAAACCAATCGCAATTGGAATATTGACGGAATCCACACTCATTTTGTCTAAAGTAACGGAAGCTTGCGGAAAGAACACACCTATCGCAATCCCCAATGCCATGGCGATAAAAATCCATAGAGTGAGGTTACGATCTAGAAAAGATAATCTTTGTTGAGCCATGATGTTCTCATTCAATATGCGAAATTTGATTGATTGCTGCAATCAAATCTGGGCGAGACATATGAGTTGTATCTAGTGCCAATAAAGCGTCTAAGCGGCGGTTGATATGATCAACAGTAACTTGGAATGCTTTTAATTTTTCTTCTTTCGGCAAATCTAAATGTGAAGGATCAGCCAAGCCCCAATGTGCCTTAATCGCTCCACCTAAATAAAGTGGACACGCTTCTTGAGCTGCTGAATCGCAAACAGTAATCACGACGTCAGGTTGATATTGTTCGCAGTCATCAATGGTTTTACTCCACAAACCATCTGTTGAGAGACCAAGATTTTCTAAAGTTTCTATAGTCAATGGATGTACTTGCCCTGATGGCTTACTACCTGCACTGTATGCTTTCCATCCTTCAGGCGCACGACTGTTAAAAAGGACTTCTGAGAGGATGCTACGGCAACTATTTCCAGTACACAAAAAAAGAAATTTCATATTCTATTACTCACAATAGCTATTTATTTGGATATTTTGGGAATCTTTATTTACTATGGTTTGACTGCTTACCAAAAGATTCAGAACGTCATGGCACCACATTGGTAATTGCGGATTAATGCTGTAATACACCCATTGGCTTTGTCTCCTGTCCTGTAAGAGACCAGAAGAACGCAATAACGCTAAATGCCTAGAAATCTTTGGCTGACTCAGTTGCAACTTTTCAGTCAAATCACAAACACATAATTCTTTATTCTCAGCGACTAAAGTCACGATATTTAGTCGAGTTTCATCTGATAAGCATTTAAAAAAATTAACTTGGTCCATTCTTAACTCCCATTCACTTATTTGGATATGCGGATAATCACATACAAAAAGTAAAATTTTTAATTCACTCGTTGACCATTTTCATCAATCACTTTTTCACCATCCTCTTTCGTAAAGGCACCCTTCTGAGGTAATGGTAGAATATCTAAGACAACTTCAGAAGGACGGCTTAAGCGAGTGCCTAATTCAGTAACAACAAATGGTCGATTAATCAATATTGGATGATCAAGCATAAAACTAAGTAACTGCTCATCACTCAAATCACTACGATCAAGGTCTAAATCCCGATAAGGATCTACATTCTGGCGAATGGCCTCTCTTACTGTTAATTTTGCATCCTGAATCAATTTAACTAATTCGTCATGACTAGGTGGTGTAATGAGATATTCAATCACAGTTGGCTCAATCCCTGTATTACGGATCAAAGCCAAAGTGTTGCGAGATGTCCCACAAGCTGGGTTGTGATAAATCGTCACAGTTGATGAAGTTGTCATCGAATTGAGCTCTTTTGATAATTTATAATATCTTTATATTCGAATTACCATATATATGCAATACCATATGTTTTGTTTTTTATTAGAGAATAAGGCTCTTTTAAAAGAACCTCATTACTATCAAAATTCTATCTACTAAATCATCCTATTTTTTTAACTTAGCAGCTACGACTGTGTATGTTTCTCCCTCAGCCTTTAATTCAAAATCAACTTTTTGCCCTACTGCAAGCCCATTCAATAATGCAGGATCAGCAACTTTAAAGCCCATGGTCATCGCAGGCCATTTAATCGCAGGAATTGCCTCATGATCGAGTGTCAAAATATTTTCTTTCGTATCAATAGCCGTAATCACTCCAACTGCTTGAGTTGTCGTTGCTGTAGATGATTCTTTACTCATCTGCTCCATAGGCGCTTCCGCTTTCTTTTGCTCTGACGCCTCATTTTTACTACATGCACTTAACGCAGTAACAGTGGCAACAAGAGCGACAATTTTAATAAATTTAAACATAATAAAACCTCTTTGAACGAAATAAGAAAACTATCAAGATTTTGATAGTTTTCTTTTGATTAAAAGCTGATATGCAGCGGGAATAACAAACATTGATAAAAGTGGAGCTGAAATCATGCCCCCAACCATAGGTAAAGCAATACGACTCATCAATTCAGAGCCCGTTCCAGTTCCTAAAAGGATAGGAATCAAACCCGCCAGAATGACAGCTACAGTCATCGCTTTAGGGCGAACCCGTAGTACTGCCCCTGTACGAAGGGCATCATTGAGTTGCTGCTCAGTTAAAGATGATAAATTTTGTTGAGCATGTTCTATCGCCTGCTTTAAATAAAACAACATGACCACTCCAAACTCTGCGGCAACACCGGCAAGTGCAATAAAGCCTACTGCAATGGCAATTGAGAAATTATAACCACTGAAATACATTGCCCAAATACCACCAATTAAAGCGAATGGTAGAGTCAGCATAATCAGAGCAGCATCTTGTACTTGTCTAAAAATCAGATACAGCAATAGAAAAATGATCATCAAAGTGATTGGTATTACTACCTTTAGGCGAGCATTTGCTCTTTCCATAAATTCAAATTGACCTGAATAACTAATACTCATACCCGCAGAGCGTTTCACTTGTTGGTCAATAGACTGTTTCAAATCCCGAACAACGGAGGCTAAATCACGTCCTTGTACATCAACATAGACCCAACCACTTGGACGAGCATTCTCACTTTTTAACATCGGAGGACCATCTGTGATTTGAATGTTGGCAACACTACTCAAAACAATTTGCTGACCTGATTCAGTCAGAATTGGTAAATTTCTTAATGCCTCAAGTGAATCTCGAATTTCTCGCGGATAACGTACATTAATAGGATACCTTGCTAACCCTTCAACAGTTTCACCAATATTTTCCCCACCAATTGCTGATGACACAATTTGCTGTACATCGGTGATATTGAGACCATAGCGTGCAGCTTCCATTCGATTAATATCGATATCAACATATCGCCCACCAGTGAGTCGTTCAGCTAAAGCTGAGCTAACACCGGGCACTTTTTTGGCAACCTGTTCAATTTGTTGTGCTACCCGATCAATATCTTGCAAATCATTTGCTGAAATCTTGATCCCGATTGGGCTTTTAACCCCGGTCGCCAACATATCAATTCTGTTACGAATAGGCGGCACCCAGATATTTGTTAAACCCGGTACTTGAACAGCTTTATCCAGTTCTTTTATCAACTTATCTGGTGTCATACCTGAACGCCATTCAGATCGTGGTTTAAACTGAATCGTGGTTTCAAACATTTCTAAAGGTGCAGGATCTGTAGCCGACTCTGCTCGCCCAGCTTTACCAAATACAGTGGCAACCTCTGGAACAGTTTTAATCATTCGATCAGTCTGTTGAAGTAATTCAGAAGCTTTTGCTGCGGACAATCCCGGTAAAGCTGAAGGCATATACAGTAAATCACCTTCATCCATATTAGGCAGGAACTCTCCACCTAATTGCGTTAAAGGAAAAAGACTGATAAGAAAAATGAGTAACGCACCTAATAACGTTGTCTTTGGATAAGCTAAGACTTTATCTAACATAGGACGGTATATTTTGATGAGAAAACGGTTTAATGGATTCCGTTGTTCAGATGGTAACTTCCCGCGAATCCAGTATCCCATCAAAACTGGAATCAATGTAATAGATAGCCCCGCAGCAGCAGCCATGGCATAAGTTTTAGTAAATGCCAATGGAGAGAACAATCGTCCTTCTTGTGCTTGCAAAGTAAAAATGGGAATAAAGGATAAAGTAATGATGAGTAAACAGAAAAATAAAGCAGGCCCAACCTCACTGGCAGAACGTGTAATGATGTCCCAACGCTCTTGTATTTCTAAAACTCGATCAGGATGTTCATGTTGCCAAGCTTCGATATGCTTATGTGCATTTTCGACCATAACCACAGATGCATCAACCATAGCACCAATCGCGATTGCAATCCCACCCAATGACATGATATTGGCATTTAGTCCCTGATAATACATCAATAAAAAGGCTGACAAGATTCCCAAAGGCAAAGAAACAATCGCAACCATTGCTGAACGTAAATGCCAGAGGAATAGCCCACAAACCAAAGCCACTACAATAAACTCTTCAATTAATTTATGGCTGAGATTCTCTACCGCCCGATCAATCAATTGACTGCGGTCATACACAGAAACAACTTGTACACCTTTCGGTAGACTTTGTTGTAATTCAGCAAGTTTTTCTTTTACAGCAGTAATGGTTTCACGTGCATTTTTACCAGCACGTAAAATCACAACACCTCCAACAGTTTCCCCTTGTCCATTGAGTTCAGTAATTCCACGACGCATTTCAGGACCGAGTTGAATCATTGCAACATCTCCAAGAGTGATTGGAACACCTAAATCGTTTGTACGTAACGGAATCTGCCGAAAATCTTCTAATGTTTTTAAATAACCTGAAGCTCTCACCATATATTCAGTTTCAGCCATTTCTAGGACTGAACCGCCAGTTTCCTGATTTGCCTTTTGAATTGCTTCAATTATGCTTCGCTGAGTTATACCGAATGCTGCCATTTTGGTTGGGTCTAAAACAACTTGATATTGTTTAACCATCCCCCCAATTGTGGCGACCTCAGCCACATTTGGTACTGTCTTCAGTTCATACTTCAAAAACCAATCTTGTATGCTTCGCAGTTGTGAGAGATCATGTTGCCCTGTTGGATCAACCAAAGCATATTCGTAGATCCAACCAACACCTGTAGCATCTGGTCCTAATGAAGATTTTGCATTTGCAGGCATTCTTTCTTGTATTTGATTGAGATATTCCAATACACGAGAACGTGCCCAATAAAGATCAGTATGTTCATCAAAAATGACATAAACAAACGAATCACCAAAAAAAGAATAGCCCCGAACAGCTTTAACACCGGGTACTGATAACATGGTCGTTGTTAAAGGATAAGTCACCTGATTTTCAACAATTTGTGGTGCTTGACCGGGAAAATTAGTTCGCACAATCACTTGTACATCAGACAGATCTGGCAAAGCATCAACCGGAGTATTCTTGACAGCCCAAGTTCCCCAAACGGCAAGAACTACAGCAGCTAATAAGACAAATACTCGATTTGTAATTGAAAAACGAATAATACGGGCGATCATAATGGTTCTCCCGTTTAGTTCTGCATAGATGTCATAGACATCTTGGAAATGTCAGAAATAACATAAGCATCCCCAACACGTGTAAAACGAAAACTGACCTGCTCGCCTTGCTGAATTTGGGTAAATGGTTGTACTGGTTGTTTAAAGCTCATGGTCATAGCCCCCCACCCCAATTCAGCAATTGCATGATGTGAAATGGTAATGTCTTGAGCTGTAACTTTTTCCACTTTACCAATGCCTTGGTATATTGATGCCTTAGTCACTTGAGATGATGTAATCGATTGTCCAGTGTTCAGCTTATCCAGTACACCCTGTAAATTGGCCTCAGAATCAATTAGGAATTGTCCCGAAATCACGATTTTCTGACCAGCGTTCAAACCCTGTAGAATTGCTATTTTATTTCCGTCACTCTGTCCTAACTGTACAACAACAGGTTCGAAACGCCCTTTTTCATGTGCGACAATAATAATATTACGAGTACCTGTACGTATAACAGCTTGCTCTGGCACAACTAAACTGCTTTGAGGATTGTTGGAAAATTTGACAGAAGCAAACATTCCGGGCTTGAGTTGCCCCTCTCTATTGGGTAACTCAATACGAACTTTTATGGTTCTGCTTGTAGTATCTAATGTCGGTAAAATATCAATGACTTTGCCAGACACTTTTTGAGGGTACGCAGCAAAAGTTGCTTCGATTTTATCTCCTCGCTTTATCCCAGCAATTTGCGTTTCAGGCACTGCTGCTTCTAACCAAATTGGATTCACGCCTTTAATGGTGGCAAGTGTTTGCCCCATAGCTAAAGCCATTCCACTACGAACTTCTAGTGAGTCAATGAATCCACTCAAAGGAGCACTCAAAGTCATATTAGACTGTACTTGATGTGTCCGTTCGACTTGATGGATCACATTTGGTGGGATTCCCAGAAGCTGTAGGCGTTGTCGACTTGCTTGAATAAGAGAACGGTCTCCTATTTTAAGTACTGCCAAAAACTCAGTCTGTTCCCCAGTCCACTCAGGGATTGAAATATCAGCAATCGGACTCCCTTGAGTCACTATATCCCCGACTGCATGGCCATAAACACGCTGAACAAAACCACTTGCTCGTGTTTGCAGAATTGCTACCTGTCGTTCATTCGCTTGTAATATGCCATTGGTTAACAAGGTATTGCCCATTACAGCCTGTTCGACTGTGGCATAACGAATGGCTAGATTTTGTTTAAGAGCTGGATCAATCTTTACTCCTGCACTTTCAGTTATTCCAGAAGTACTTTCATCCGCATACTTAGGGACTAACTGCATATCCATAAAAGGGGATTTCCCTGGCTTATCAAAATGCTGTTCTGGTTTCATTGGATCGTACCAGTACAACACTTTAGCAGTTGCCTGATCACTTACAGTTTGCTTTTCATCATTTTGATGCGCATACCAATATCCAATCCCACTACCGACTCCCAAGCTGCCCACAATCAAGCCAGCAATTACAAATGCCAATTTATTTTTTAACATTATCTTGACTCCTCAGCATGGTTTAAGGTGGGTTCTACAAAAGAAAAATAGAGCTGGGCTTTGATCATTGCTTGCTGTTGTTGTAAATCGATGAGACGTAATCGCTGATTTAGTAATGCTTGTCGTGTCTCAATGACATCTGACAAATTGGCTTTACCAGCCTGATAACTTGCTAACTGTAAAGTTACTTTTTCTTTAGCCAAAGGAAGTGTACTTTGAACGGTACGTTGGATTTGTCTTTCAAGAGCTTTTAAATCCGATAGCCCCTCATCTAACATGGTGAGATGGTCGCGGTATTTTATCTCCTGATCTGCTGTAATCCGATTTTGTTCAGCTAATGCTGCCTGAATGAGCGGACCACTACGTTTTTTTGAAAATATTGGTAGTTCTGTTGTCAGTTGTACACCAATCATATCTCCAAATTCAGGAGCACGATGCTGATAGGCAAGCTCAATACCCCAATCTGGTTTTTGAAGGGCTTGGGCTTGCTTAAGCTTTGCTTCAACAGTTTGCTTTTCTGCTTGGAATGCTTTTAGTTCAGGGTGTTGATGCAGATGATGATATAAACGTGATGTATCAAAATTAATTATAGGTTCTTGGGTAGGCAAACTTTCTATTTCAGTTGTACCACTAGAATCCTCACTGATTAATCGGTGTAATTCTAGTTTTGCCTTATTTATATCTCGAAGCAAATCATCTTTTTGATCAAGCAAAATAGTTTTGTCCAGCCTAGGGGAAATTGTATTAGCAACCATGGTTCGACCAGACGCAACCTGTGTTTGTGTAATCTGGGATAGCAATCCATTTTCTGAAAGAAGGTCATCATATAACGCCAGTTTACGCTCAAGATAAAAACGTTTAAGCCATGCCGATGCTACTTGAACCGTACC
>NZ_BBTF01000054.1:0-21790 GCF_000876115.1 Acinetobacter sp. NBRC 110496 | reverse complement strand
AATAATTTACAGCAAATAGTACCATCGCGTATCTTTTTTGCTTTGCTGACACTATCGATCGGATCTTTAAGTGTTGCAAATGCAGAAACCCATTCTGAATCTCAAAACTTGCAACCAAGTAATGCAAAAAACTCAGAAAATGCATTGGACTATATCCCGCGCTGGGTAGACGCTACGCCAACCATATTTCCAGAGCAGTCAGACCAGCCTACAGTTCCTCCAACGGCTGAAACTGAAGACAAGACTTGGTTTGACAAAAAACAACGTCATATCCGTGAATGGGCAGACCATACCTCAATCAAGATTGATGATTGGTTCGGCGATGTAGATCCCGAAAATCCAGCCTCCGCCACCATTCGCGTCATGCTAGACAATTATTGGAATCAATACGATAACTATGAAATTAAACCCCGTATTCGCGGTAAAATTAAGTTACCGACTTTAGAAAAAAGATTCAGTGTCGTGTTTGGTGATGATTCTCTAGACGATGAGTTTAAAAACAATGTTGCCAATACCAATAATCAGCCGAATCAAGATCCAGGTAAAAAATTTGACTCTAAACAAACTCGGGACAGTAATGGCTCATTGGCATTACGTTGGTCGAATTTCTCGAAAAAGCTTCCCTTTGAGACCGATGCTGATATTGGTATCCGTTCAGGCAGCGATATTTATTTACGTTTAAGAGCAGAAAAACACTGGGATTTACGTAATGATTTTCGCTTTAATGCCGAACAGATTTATCGTTATGGCAGTCGAAGTGAAAACTATTTAAGAACTAATTTAGAGTTGATTCACGCACGTCCAAATCAGCCTTTTTTATCTAATCAGTTCAGCTTAACCTATGCAGATAAACAGGATGATGATCTGTTGTGGGATAACCGTCTTTTTCGTCAACACCAATTCTTTGCCCATAATAATTTTAATTATGGACTCTATACTGGCGGCTACTACAATAAAAACGAGTTACGCCTGAATAGCTGGGGGCCGTTTGTGTCTTGGCGGCAACCATTGTGGCGTGAATGGTTCTATGTACAGGGTGACCTTAATTATTTTAATGATCATCGTGAGGATCGTAGCCATTTTGTCAGTACCTTTGTGCGGCTTGAAACCTTATTTTAGTACTTGATCAACAAGTTTAACCAAGACCCAATCGTATCTGCGATTGGGTCTTTTCAAAAATATTGACTGTGTCAATAAATGGTTAAGCTTAAACTGCTATGCTTATTTTCTTTTATTTTTCTTCACCATAACATGTATCAACGATACGCTTTAGTAGTGTTTGTTTTGATTGTAGGCAATCTCTGTCTCGGTTATTTAATGACACCCCTATTTCCAATGTTATTCCCATGGAGCAGGCATATCACGCGCTTGCCCGTTTCGTTGTTACATCAACAAGCTTGGCACACTTCCAAGCAGCTTGTTCGCACCCATCCATTGATTTGTGAGACGCAAACTGAAACAAGCTCTGATCAAGACTATAATACCCAACTGAGTCATGAATTGATGGTAGTCTTTGGCGATGATTCCTTGGCACAGCGTGCGCAACAGCCGCAAGTCGTGAAAAAGCTTGGTAAAATGACTAAACATAAGGTACATCACAATATCATTCGCCCCAATCCACTCAGTGCCAGCTGGAGTACCATCTCAAGTTGGTTGCCCTTTAACAATGACCTTGATTTGGGTTCGAATTCCGATACCGATATTTATGTGCAATTCCTTGCCAAGAAGCAATGGGTTCTGCATTCAGGGCTCAATCTGGATACAGCACAAATCTTTCGTTACGGTTCCACCAGTAAGAATTATGCAGAAACCAATTTCAATCTAACTCAGAAATTACAACAACAAAGTCTACTCTCAACGCAATTCAACCTGTCTAAAACACAGGATGAGGACTATATCTGGCGCAACCGTACCTTTCAGAACTTACACTTTTTATCCAAAGACAATCTCAGCTATGGCATTGTGAGTGAAGGTGATTATGAAAAGAAAGAACTTCGGGTTAACCAATGGGGACCTTATTTTTCCTGGAAAAGACCGATTTGGCGTAATTGGCTCTATATGCAAAATGATCTGAATTATTTCAATGTGCCTGCGGATAAACAGGACAATCATTTCAGCTATCAAATGCGCTTTGAAGCGAACTTTTGAGGATAATATCAACAACACTGTGGATAACTTCCTAGTTATCCATACCCATAAAAAAACCTCTGCCGAAGCAGAGGTCCTTGAGCAAACTGCTTATTTCAATAACAAACTATTAATCCGTTTTACATATGCTGCAGGATCCTCGGGTAATCCCCCTTCAGCAATCACTGCCTGATCAAAGATCACATTAGCCAGATCATCAAACTGCGCTGAGTTTTCCAGTTTTTTCACCAACGGATGTTCAGGATTAATTTCTAATGTCGGTTTAATTTCTGGCACTGCTTGGCCTGCTTGTTTGAGCATGCGAATCAGCTGTGGAGAAAGCTCACCTTCACTGGTGACGAGACATGCTGGTGAATCTACCAGACGCGTAGTCACCCGTACCTCTTTGGTTTTGTCTTTCAATGAGCTACTTAAACGATCAACTACAGGTTTGAACTGTTCTGCGGCCTGTTCTAAAGCCTTTTTCTCTTCAGCATCTTGCAGATCGCCCAGATCAACTGCGCCTTTAGACACGTTCTGTAATGGCGTACCATCGAACTCAAACACAAAGTTCATAGCCCACTCATCCACACGGTCTGCCATGAGTAAGACTTCAATGCCTTTTTTCTTGAACACTTCCAGTTGTGGCGAGTTTTTCGCAGCGCTTAAACTATCTGCAGTTACATAATAGATGGCTTTCTGCCCTTCTTTCATACGTGCTTTATAGTCCGCAAAAGAAGTACTGATCTCATCATTATTCGAAGTCGCATAACGCAATAATTTGAGGATACGCTCACGGTTACCTGTGTCTTCACCCAAACCTTCTTTCAAGACTGAACCAAATTCGCTATAGAAGGTTTTGAATTTCGCTTGGTCTTTCTCATCTTCCGATTTAGCCAAACCATCAATTAAAGTCAATACACGGCGTGCATTGCCTTCACGAATGGTTTTCACATCACGGCTTTCCTGCAACAATTCTCGGCTCACATTCAGTGGTAAATCAGCACTATCCACTACACCTTGAACAAAACGTAAATAGTTTGGAATCAGATTATCCGCTTCATCCAAAATAAATACACGTTTCACGTACAGCTTAATGCCCGCCTTCGCTTCACGGGTAAACAAATCCTGTTTGGCCTGACTTGGAATATACAATAATTGCGTATATTCGGTGCTGCCCTCAACGCGGTTATGTGCCCAAGCCAACGGTTCTGCAAAATCATGACTCAAATTTTTATAGAACTCGATGTATTGTTCATCGGTGATTTCGCTCTTGCTGCGTGTCCAGAGTGCACTGGCAGAGTTAATGGCTTCCCAGTCATCGGTCTTGACCATTTGGCCGCTTTTAGGCTCTTCACCTTCAGCAACCTCTTCCTCTTGCCAGACTTCTTTTTGCATTTCGATAGGCAAGCTGATGTGGTCTGAATACTTGTTGATGATTTGTTTAACTTTCCAAGATTCTAAATAATCCAGTGCATCATCACGTAAATGCAGGATGATATCGGTACCACGCGTAGCTTTATCAATTTGCTGAACTTCGAATTCGCCAGTGCCACCACTGATCCAGCGTACACCATCGGCTACATCCAAACCTGCACGACGTGATTCAACTGTAATTTTATCGGCAACAATAAAACCTGAATAGAAACCGACCCCAAACTGACCGATTAACTGCGCATCTGATTTTTGGTCACCTGTCAGCTTAGACATGAAGTCTTTGGTCCCTGATTTTGCAATGGTACCCAAGTTATCAATCGCTTCTTGCTGGCTTAGACCAATCCCATTATCAGAAATGGTTAAGGTTTTATGCTCTTTATCTAGCATTACACGGACGCGTAAGTCCGGATTATTTTCATAATATTCAGGATGATTAATCCCCTCGAAACGCAGCTTATCGCAGGCATCTGAAGCATTGGAAATCAATTCACGTAAGAAAATTTCAGGGTTGGAATACAGTGAATGCGTCACTAAATGTAATAACTGAGCAACTTCAGCTTGGAAACTATAATTTTGAGCCACTTGTTCACTCATAAATCACTCCTTATACGGGCTTATATCTTTGGAATGATTTATGAATGGTGTATATCTTGGATTTTTCAATCCTTGATTGTTATTTTTCAGGTAAAAATCGCACAAAAAGCACAATTAGAAAGGTCCTTGGCTCAAGACCCGTGTTTGTAAAAGCTGATCAAGCTGCTGTTGTCTCTGTGCATAAGCACGACGAAGGCACGGTGCATTGGCACCACAGGAATTACGTTGTTTCAACCATCGCAACTGCTGATCTTTTTCTGCATCACGCCCACCCATTGGGAGGACACGCAATACAATTTGATAGGTAGTTGCCAATTTAACATCAGCATCATTTAAACCACGATCATTACAGATCTGTTGTTCAGCTTTTAATTTTGCTGCCTTACAGGAATAACTTGCTGCCTGCGCATGGGACACAAGTAGCAGCGGCAAGCACAGCAATATCGGTGTTACTAATCTTTTCATTATAAATGGCTCATTTCTATTTGTGATCATTTTTCAGCATACAAAACTCTCTGTGTAGCGCCTGTATCTGTTTTATATGGGAATTGCAAAAATCAAAAAGCCTCACTAGGTGAGGCTTTTAAAAACGCTACTTCAGCTTAGAACTTGTAGCTATAACCTAAGGTATACACAACTGGGTTAAGGTCCAGGTCAAATTTAGTTCCATCCACCAGTTTAACTTCCGGGCTTAAATCTGCATAACGCACATCCACATACACGCCCCAGTTTTTCGCATCGGCTGGCTGGAAATTAAAACCAAGCTGACCTGCAAAACCAAATGTTTCTTTTACGTCTTTTGCTACACCCTTTTCATTCCACGGAATGAAAGCCGTACCACCAATACCGATATAAGGGGTGAAACGTGTTGAGTTTTTAAAATTATACTTGGCCGTAATGGTAGGTGGTAATTGGCTAACACTTGCAACTTTCTCACCATTTAAGAGCACATCATGATGAATTGGATTTGCTAATAATAATTCAGCAGAAAATGGTGTATCAGCAAAGAAATATTCGATCGATGGTGTAAATGCAAACTCATGATCGCCTTTTACCGTTGCGCCAGGTGCAATTGTTGTATCCCCTGTCGGATCAATTAAACTTGCACCCACTTTAACTTGAAAGCCCCCTGCAAATGCAGTTGAAGATAACCCCAATAATGCAACAACCAATGCTTTCTTTAACATTAAAACAACCTCTTTAACAATTTATGTTCTTGTTCAACATAATAAACACGTGTTTTTACATTATGCAATAGTTATTAATTCCAACCATTTAAATCTATTTTGTAATGCATTGAATATTAATAAAATATAATTGTTAAAATATGTAATAATTATTAATACCGACTATTTAAGTCTACTTAAACCACTATAAAACCTAGTATTTTCATCAGATTTAAATAAAATAACATCACAATTAAAAAATAAATTTAGTAGGATTTAAAAATATATTTACATAAAACTTAATATTAAATCCACATTATAAAAATAGATTAAAAAAGAGACAAAAAATGTCATTTACTGATCTTTTTTAGATTTTAAAATTTAATTAAATTCAGCAAAAAAAATGGCTCTTAATGAGCCATTTTTATTATAAAACCATCGCAGCAATCCAACCAAAAATAAGCAATGGGATATTAAAGTGTATAAAAGTCGGCACAACAGTATCCCAAATGTGATCATGTTGACCATCTACACCTAAACCAGCCGTTGGCCCCAAAGTCGAATCTGATGCAGGTGAGCCTGCATCACCTAAAGCCGCAGCCGTTCCAATTAAAGCAATGGTCGCCAACGGTGAAAAACCAAACTGTACGCACAAAGGTACATAAATCACGGCCAGCACAGGTACACTTGAGAACGATGAACCAATGCCAATGGTGACAAATAAGCCAATAAACAGCATGAGAAATGCCGCCAAAGCATGGTTATCACCAATGATATGCACCACCCCATTGACCAGATGGGTAACATCGCCTGTATGCGTCATCACTGAAGCAAAACCTGCTGCAGAAATCATGATGAAGCCGACCAGAGCCATCATGCGCATCCCTTGTACAAACACATCATCCGCATCTTGCCATTTAAAAATACCGGATGCTGACAACACCGCAAAACCGACTAGGCCACCCAGAATCATTGAACCTGAGTACAACTGTGCGACCAAGGTTAAGCCAATTGCAAGCACAGCCATAAACATGGTTTTTTTGGAAATATACGGGACATTTTCAGCTTCTTGTTTAAGCTCTTCTGCATCCGCTTTTAGGTCATATTCTTGTTGTTCCGTTGCTCTGAGTGGTTTGTCCAGATCAATGCTTTTGACTGTGTTAATGGTACGATCTACATAAATACGAGGCTTACGATAACTCACAAACACAGCGACCAGCGTCCCAAGCACCATACCTAAAACAGGAATTGCCATGCCGATTGGCATCATGCCTCGCTCAACATGCAGACCATAGGCAGCCCCTATTTTATTGATATTGCCCATCAGAATCTGTTCAAGGAAAATTGCACCAAACCCCACAGGTAGGAAAATATAAGTTCCGACTAAACCCAGAGTCATGACACAGGCTGCCGCACGTCGATCCAGCTTTAAATGGTTCATCACTTTCAGTAAAGGGGGAACCAAGACTGGAATAAAGGCAATATGCACAGGAATCAAGTTCTGAGAGAAAATCGCAGCAATCAGCAAAATCGTTAATAATAGATATTTCACCTTTCTTTGCTGATTTTTACCTGCTTCCATCCCCAATAAACCAATCAGTTTATGCGCCAGTAAATCAGGTAAACCAGACTTGGACAGTGCCAAGGCAAATGCGCCTAACACGGCATAAGCCAAGGCAACTTCAGCGCCATCACCTAAGCCCGCATTAAATGCTTCTACGGTTTGGGAAAGACTTAGACCTGCGACCAAGCCGCCAATAATGGCTGAAATCACTAATGTGAGAACAACAGAAACGCGTGCCAGTGACAAAATAAACATCACGGCAATCGCAATTACGACAGCATTCATGAACAATTTTAGGAGCAAAGAAAAGGCGACATTCTAGCAGATTCATAATCATGAAGCTGAAAATATCGCCGAATTGTAACGCATCTCAAGTGATTTTTAGCTTAATTATTCTACGAAAGCCTTAAGCTGCTTGGCGTTGCACGAATTGATGGATCAGTTCAGCAATTTTTTCTGGTTGGCTCAGTACTGCCCAGTGATTGGCATCAAGCTCAACATATTCAAATTGTTCCACCCATTTTGGCATCGATTCGGTAATGTACTCTGGACTAACAAAGGCATCACGCTGTAATACAATCGCTTGTACAGGACATTGTGCATAACGTTGGCGAGGCTGAGTTAAAGAAGGAATAAAGTTGGCACGGTACAGATTAATGCCATATTTCCCATCTGCAACAATATTGGCATTCAATGGCAAATCTTTCTTCTTTTCCAATCCGCTTAAAATCTTGCCCCATTTCTCTGGACTGAAGAAGGTCCATACTGTTGGTGCAACCAAAGGCAGATGGAAAGCTCCGATATACCAAGATTTAGTCAGCATTTTCAATACATTGCTCGGTGCTGATTTAAATTTCTCACGTAGATATAAAGACGCATGATCCAAACAAGGGCCTGAAATCGTCGTATAAGACAACAAACGGCCTTTTAATTTTGGCTCAGTTGCCGATTCCCACGACTGTAGAGAACCCCAGTCATGCGCAGCCAAATGGAAATTTCGGTTGGGTAGGACTTGATCCACCACTTCTTGTAAATCCAAAGACAGGCGTGGCAAACGATAATCCTTAATCCGTTTTGGAATTGAGGAAAGCCCTGCCCCTCGGACATCGTAAGTCACCACATAATAATCATTTAGCAATTTCTCAATTATGGGTTCCCAAACTTCCTGATTGTCTGGATAGCCATGGACTAAAACCAAAGCTGTTTTTTTCTCATCACCCCATGTTTTCACACAAAGCGTTTGCTGATCCGAGGTCGTCACTGTTTTTACTTGTGCTTGCATAATTGTTTCCCATTTTGTTTTCTATCGGCTTGCTCATCAACAGCCATTGCCAGCGATGCAATAAAAATGATACTTATGGAGTATGAATAGAGTTGCAAGAAAAAAAATTGACCATGAAAGACTTTTTCAAAAAAATTCGAACCATTCCTGCGATTTCCAAATTTCTACTCAATCATTACTCCCCTTATCGTGGGGCAGGAATCCACATTGAAAATATTGATCTCGATGATTATCACATTCGCGTTAAGATGCCGCTCACCCGACGCAATCGAAATATCGTAGGAACACATTTTGGTGGCAGTCTTTACTCGATGGTTGATCCTTTTTATATGTTAATTCTGATCCATCATTTAGGGCATAAGTATATTGTTTGGGACAAGAGCGCTACTATTAATTTTATTGCTCCAGGCCGTAATACGGTTTATGCAGATATCCAGCTCAACGCTCAAGAAATTGCCGAAATTAAGCAACTGGCAGAAAATTACGCACCCGTTCTACGCCATTACACGTTAAATATTGTAGATGAGGCAGGTACCCGAATCGCGGAAGTCGAAAAAGTACTGTATATCCGCCGAAAAAAACCGAAAGCCAGCCCCTAATCCAAACCAAATAAAAAATGCCTGCAATTAATTGCAGGCATTTTTGAATCTGATTGGCAGAAATTATCTTTTCTTCTCTTGAATGGCTGCACCAGCTCCGCCACCAATGGCACCACCGATCGCAGCGCCAGAATCTCCACCAAAAATGGCTTTACCGACGACAGAACCAATACCAGCCCCGATTGCACTGCTTGTGGTCGAATTACTGCTTCCACCTTTCGTGTTTGCACCGACACCCGCACCCGCAGCTGCGCCTACACCCGCACCGAGACCACCACCAACATGATTACCTACACCGCCGCCCACAGCACCACCAAGCGCTGCTGCACCAATACGTTGGTCAGATGCACTCATGTTTTGACAGCCTGTGAACATCACCGCCGATAATGCCAAAGTAGAAACCAAACCTATTGTTTTTTTCATGACCATACTCACTTCTATACGTTCTATACAAAAGCATAATCCTCTTTTATGAGGAATTTGATCACATTGTGTTATCACAATGTCCCAATCGATTGATGTTTTGTAAACAAGTCCCTCTTTAAAAATAACCAATACAATCTCCTAAAAGGTTGTATTCTCATTCCCATAAAAAAAGGCACCCGAAGGTGCCTTTTTCATTCGTTAAGACTTAGAACTGGTCTGAGTTCAACGCTTGACTGAATGCTTGATCAACTTCACTAAAGTCATTGTGAAGTTCAAATTCAGCAGCTTCTGCTTCTTGACGACGACGCTCTAAATGATACGCAAGACCTGTACCTGCCGGGATCAAACGACCCACAACAACGTTTTCTTTCAAGCCACGTAAGTCATCTTCTTTACCTGTTACAGCCGCTTCAGTTAACACACGTGTGGTTTCCTGGAACGATGCAGCAGAGATGAACGAGTCAGTAGAAAGCGACGCTTTGGTAATACCCATCAATTGACGTTCAAACTTCGCAGGGAACTTGTTCTGAGCCAAGACTGCTTGGTTCTCTTGAACAACGCGGATGTAATCCACTTGCTCGCCCTTGATGAAGCTTGTATCACCGCCATCAGTGATATCAACTTTACGCAACATTTGACGTACAACAACTTCAATGTGCTTATCGTTGATTTTTACACCTTGGAGACGGTAAACGTCTTGAACTTCGTTCACGATATAATTGGTAAGTGCCACTTCGCCTTTCAAACGTAAGATGTCATGTGGGTTTTGCGGACCATCAGAAATGGTTTCACCACGGTTGACATGCTCACCTTCGAACACGTTGATTTGACGCCATTTTGGAATCAATTCTTCGTAGATTTCTGAACCGTCATCTGGAGTGATGACTAAACGGTTCTTACCTTTAGTCTCTTTACCGAAGCTTACAACACCTGATACTTCTGCAAGAATCGCATGTTCTTTCGGCTTACGTGCTTCGAACAAGTCAGCTACACGCGGAAGACCACCGGTAATATCACGCGTACGTGAAGTTTCTTGTGGTACACGACCAATGACGTCACCCACACCAATCGTTTCGCCATCACGGACAGTCACAATTGTGTTTTGTGGCAAGAAGTAGAACTGTTCGCCGCCATCGGTTGTATCTAACACGATTGCAGGACGTAAATCTTTACCAGAAGCAGGACGAGCTGTTACAGGCAAGATTTCAACAGTGGTCATACCCGTTGCATCATCAGTTTTCGATGTTGCAGTTACACCATCAGCGATTTGGCTGAAACGTGCTTTACCAGCAACTTCTGTTACCAATGGATGTGTATGCGGATCCCAAGTCGCTACGATACCGCCCGTTTCTACAGCCTCACCATCTTTCAACAAGATGCTTGCACCGTAAGGAAGTTTATAACGCTCGCGCTCACGACCTAAGTCATCGGCAATACCAATTTCACCTGAACGTGAAACAGAGACCAAGTGACCTTTGGCATGTTGTACAGTTTTCACGTTGTGGAAACGTACAGTACCTTTGTTACGTACTTGAACACTGTTTGCAGCAGAAGTTCGGCTCGCAGCACCACCCACGTGGAAGGTACGCATCGTTAACTGTGTACCTGGCTCACCAATTGATTGTGCAGCCATTACACCCACTGATTCACCTGGGTTCACCAAGTGACCACGTGCAAGGTCACGACCATAACAACGCGCACATACACCGAATGTTGATTCACAAGCGATAACTGAACGTACTTTAACCTCATCGACACCCGCTTCTTCAAGCTGAGCAGCAATTTTCTCGTCAATCAAGGTACCACGTGGAAGAACCACTTCATCATCAGATGCACGACGTACATCTTCAGCAGTTACACGACCCAATACGCGATCGCGTAATGGTTCAATAACGTCACCACCTTGAATGAATGGAGTCATCACCAAGCCACCGGCTGTACCACAGTCAGATTCAGTAATAACCAAATCTTGTGCTACGTCTACAAGACGACGTGTCAAGTAACCAGAGTTCGCAGTTTTCAATGCGGTATCGGCCAAACCTTTACGCGCACCGTGTGTCGAGATGAAGTACTGAAGTACCGTCAAACCTTCACGGAAGTTTGCTTTAATTGGGGTCTCAATGATCGAGCCATCTGGCTTCGCCATCAAACCACGCATACCGGCAAGCTGACGGATCTGCGCCGCACTACCACGGGCACCCGAGTCAGACATCATATAAATCGAGTTGAATGATTTCTGTTTCTCGTCTTCACCTTGTTTGTTTTTCACAAGGGTATAAGACAAGTTATCCATCATCGCTTTCGCAACTTGGTCGTTAGTACGCGCCCAAATATCGACAACTTTGTTATAACGCTCACCTGCAGTTACGAAACCTTGCTCAAACTGTTGTTCGATTTCACGAACTTCCGTTTCAGCTTTATCGATAATCGTATGCTTGGTTGGTGGAATCAACATGTCTTCCATACCAACAGATACACCTGAACGCGTCGCTTGACGGAAGCCCAAATACATCAATTGGTCAGCGAAGATAACCGTATCTTTCAAACCAAGTTTACGGTAGCAAGAGTTGATTAACTTCGAGATGTTTTTCTTGGTCATCTCAAGGTTGATCGATTCGAAGCTTAAACCTTGTGGAACAACTTCCCATAACAAGCAACGACCAGGTGTCGTATCAACAATGATGGTTTGCTTTTCACGGTTACCGTTTTCATCAATCACAGTTTGGTGTACACGTACTTTTACGCGCGCATGGATTGCAACTTTACCCGTCGCTAACGCACGGTTAACTTCGTGCGTATCCGCAAACACCATGCCTTCACCTTTGGCATTTACCGCATCACGTGTGATGTAGTAAAGACCCAAGACCACGTCCTGAGAAGGAACGATGATCGGCTCACCGTTTGCAGGTGACAAGATGTTGTTGGTCGACATCATCAACGCACGTGCTTCAAGCTGTGCTTCCAATGTCAATGGAACGTGTACCGCCATTTGGTCACCATCGAAGTCGGCGTTAAACGCAGCACAAACGAGTGGGTGAAGACGGATTGCCTTACCTTCGATCAGAATAGGTTCAAATGCTTGAAGACCTAGACGGTGAAGTGTTGGCGCACGGTTCAACATGACTGGATGTTGACGAATCACAGAAGCAAGAACGTCCCAAACTTCCGGTGTCTCGCGCTCAACCATTTTCTTCGCAGCTTTAATGGTTGTTGCTTGGCCAGATGCTTGTAGTTTTGCGAAAATGAATGGCTTGAACAATTCAAGTGCCATTTTCTTCGGAAGACCACATTGGTGAAGACGTAAAGTAGGACCTACGGTAATCACCGAACGACCAGAATAGTCAACACGCTTACCGAGCAAGTTTTGACGGAAACGACCTTGTTTACCTTTGATCATGTCTGCCAAAGATTTCAATGGACGTTTGTTCGAACCTGTAATCGCACGACCACGACGACCGTTATCAAGCAACGCATCAACAGACTCTTGTAACATACGTTTTTCGTTACGTACGATGATATCTGGCGCAGCAAGGTCAAGAAGACGCTTCAAACGGTTGTTACGGTTGATCACACGACGATATAAATCGTTCAAGTCTGAAGTCGCGAAACGACCACCTTCAAGTGGTACAAGCGGACGTAAGTCTGGTGGAAGTACTGGAAGTACGTTCATCACCATCCATTCAGGCTTGTTGTTCGAATCTTTGAAAGCTTCCATCAACTTCAAACGCTTAGACGCTTTTTTAAGTTTCGTCTCAGAGGTTGTTTGTGGAATTTCTTCACGTAAACGTGCAATCTCAGCTTCAAGATCGATATCTTTTAATAAATCCTGAACTGCTTCTGCACCCATTTTCGCAGTGAATTCATCACCGTGTTCTTCAAGTGCATTGTAGTATTCTTCGTCTGTTAAAAGTTGATACTTTTCAAACGGAGTCATACCAGGATCAGTAACTACATAAGATTCGAAATACAATACGCGCTCGATATCACGTAATGTCATATCAAGAAGTAAACCGATACGGCTCGGTAATGATTTCAAGAACCAGATGTGTGCAACTGGAGAAGCAAGCTCGATGTGACCCATACGTTCACGACGAACTTTCGCAGTCGTTACTTCAACGCCACATTTTTCACAAATGACGCCTTTGTATTTCATACGCTTGTATTTACCACACAAGCATTCGTAATCTTTTACTGGACCAAAGATTTTGGCACAGAACAAACCGTCACGTTCAGGTTTAAAAGTACGGTAGTTAATGGTTTCAGGCTTTTTAACTTCACCGTGAGACCATGACTTAATCATCTCTGGTGACGCAAGACCAATACGGATACGGTCAAATTCAACGGGTGCATGACCTTCTGAATCCGTTTTCTTACGCATGATATCGAGCAAGTCTTTCAATTTTTTTCTCCGTGTGTCGAGGAGCTAAGCTCACCCGACTGGGTCACAAATATTGTTTTTACTGAAATTTGGGAATATCTAATCCCCCTAAATCCCCCTTTATAAAGGGGGACTTTCTCCCCTCTTTCTCAAAGAGGGGTTGGGGGAGATTTTTTAGTCACCATTTTTCAGTTCAATGTTGATACCTAAAGAACGGATCTCTTTGGTCAATACGTTGAACGATTCAGGCATACCCGGATCCATATAATGGTTACCATCTACAATGTTCTTGTAGATGCGTGTACGGCCTTCGACGTCATCCGACTTCACAGTAAGCATTTCTTGGAGCGTATATGCAGCACCGTATGCTTCAAGTGCCCATACTTCCATCTCACCGAAACGCTGACCACCGAATTGTGCTTTACCACCAAGCGGCTGTTGAGTCACAAGTGAGTAAGAACCCGTTGAACGCGCATGCATCTTGTCATCAACCAAGTGGTTCAATTTGAGCATGTACATGTAACCTACAGTTACAGGACGGTCAAACTGTTCACCTGTACGTCCGTCAAACAATACCGTTTGACCAGTACGTGAGATATCAGCAAGTTCAAGTAGGTCTTTGATCTGGCTTTCTTCAGCACCATCAAATACAGGTGTTGCCAATGGAACACCAGCACGTAAGTTACCTGAAAGCGCCAAGATTTCTGCATCAGTCAAGCTATCAAGCTCTTCCTGCTCACCGCCAACCTTGTTATAAATCTTGTCTAAGAATTCACGCAGTTCAATCACTGTACGTTGTTCTTTCAACATTTTTTCGATTTTATCGCCAAGACCTTTCGCTGCCATACCCAAGTGAGTCTCAAGAATCTGACCCACGTTCATACGTGACGGTACACCCAGTGGGTTCAATACGATGTCGACTGGTACGCCATTCGCATCATGTGGCATGTCTTCAACCGGTAAGATGTTTGATACAACACCCTTGTTACCGTGACGACCCGCCATCTTATCACCAGGCTGGATACGACGTTTCACCGCAAGGTAAACCTTAACAACTTTCAATACGCCCGTTGTTAATTCATCACCTGTAGAAAGTTTACGCTTCTTCTCAGCAAACTTCTCGTCAATCTCGTAGCTCTTCTCTTTCAAGAACACTTGAATCTGAGTTAAACGTTCAGCAATTGCTTCATCATTTGGCTGGATTTCAAGTAAATCAACAAGCTCTAAGCCAGACAATACATCTTCTGAAAGTTTATCGCCGCGTTTGGTTGAACCGCCACCGTTAGATTCTTGACCTTTCAACAAACGAACAATACGTTCACGTGCTGCTTCTTCGAAGATTTTGTATTCTTCTTTCAAGTCTTTACGGTATGCATCAAGCTGAGCTTTTTCAATTGCTTGTGCACGTTCATCTTTCTCCAAGCCATCACGTGTGAAGACTTGAACGTCGATAACCGTACCTTTAGTACCAGACGGAACACGTAAAGATGAATCTTTTACGTCAGCCGCTTTTTCACCAAAGATTGCGCGCAGTAATTTTTCTTCAGGTGTCAACTGAGTTTCACCTTTAGGCGTTACCTTACCAACAAGGATGTCACCCGCAGTTACTTCAGCACCGATGTAAACAATACCAGACTCATCCAGTTTAGACAGTGCAGCTTCACCGACGTTAGGAATATCGGCAGTAATTTCTTCTGCGCCTAACTTGGTATCACGTGCTACACATGACAATTCCTGAATGTGAATCGAGGTTAAACGGTCTTCTTGAAGTACACGCTCAGAAAGTAAGATCGAGTCTTCATAGTTATAACCATTCCAGGTCATGAACGCGACGCGCATGTTTTGACCCAGCGCAAGTTCACCCATATCTGTCGATGGACCGTCAGCCAAGATATCACCACGAGCAACTTTGTCGCCCAAGTTCACGATGACATTCTGGTTAATACATGTATTCTGGTTTGAACGTGTATATTTGATCAGGTTATAGATATCTACACCTGCTTCACCCGCAATCATTTCATCTTCGTTGACACGAATAACGATACGAGATGCATCAACATATTCAATCGCACCACCACGGTTTGCGATCACACACACACCAGAGTCGCGTGCTACGTTTGCTTCCATACCTGTACCAACAAGCGGCTTGTCAGCACGTAAGGTAGGAACAGCCTGACGTTGCATGTTTGAACCCATCAATGCACGGTTCGCATCATCGTGTTCAAGGAATGGAATCAATGACGCTGCGACAGATACGACCTGTTGCGCAGAAACGTCCATATGGGTTACGCGCTCAGGCGACATACGAACGAAGTCACCTTGATGACGTACAGAAACCATCTCTTCAGTCAACATACCATCTTTATCAACTGCAGAATCGGCCTGTGCAATGACAGTACCTACTTCTTCAATTGCAGATAAGTATTCAACTTCATCAGTCACACGGCCATCAACAACTTTACGGTAAGGTGTTTCCAAGAAACCGAAGTCATTCGCTTTAGCATAGACAGAAAGCGAATTGATCAAACCAATGTTTGGACCTTCAGGTGTTTCAATTGGACAAACACGACCATAGTGAGTTTGATGTACGTCACGTACTTCGAAGCCCGCGCGTTCACGTGTTAAACCACCAGGACCAAGCGCAGATACGCGACGTTTGTGTGTAATCTCAGACAATGGGTTGTTTTGGTCCATGAACTGAGACAACTGGCTCGAGCCAAAGAACTCTTTGATTGCAGCAGCAACTGGTTTTGCATTGATCAAATCTTGTGGAGACAAGTTATCTGTTTCTGCTTGGCTTAAACGTTCTTTAACAGCACGTTCAACACGGACTAAACCAACACGGAATTGGTTTTCTGTCATTTCGCCTACAGAACGTACACGACGGTTACCCAAGTGATCGATATCATCGACTTCACCTTTACCGTTACGAATCTCAACCAATGTACGCAATACATCGATGATATCGTCGTGCGATAAAATACCTTCAACTTCACGTGACTTCTGATCAGTACCCACTTCGTAAGGACGACCCAAACGACGGTTGAACTTCATACGACCGACTGGAGACAGGTCATAACGCTCAGAAGAGAAGAACAAGTTATTGAATAAGTTTTCAGCAGCTTCTTTCGTTGGTGGCTCACCTGGACGCATCACTTTATAGATTTCGACAAGCGCTTCTTCGCGGCCTGTCGTTGTATCTGCGCGCAAGGTATCTGCAACGAAAGAACCACGATCGATGTCATTGGTGAACAGGATGTTAAACTGCTTCACACCACCTTCAGCCAACTTCACCATAATTTCATGGCTAAGTACGGTATTGGCAGGAATCACATCACCACTTTTCAAGGTAATGTCTTCAGCCGTAATACGCTCATACAAGTACTCATCAGGTACAGAAAGCTTGGCTAAGTTAGCCGCTTCCATTTGACGTACGTGACGTGCATTAATACGTTTACCTTGTTCAACGATTGTTTTGCCATCGTTATCCAAGATATCAAATTGCGCCATCTCGCCACGTAAGCGATCTGGAACCAGGTCAATTTGATAGCTACCCATATCAAGATATACAGGTACTTTTTCATAGAACAAATTCAAGATTTGTTCATTGCTATAATTCAAGGCACGTAAAATCACCGTTGCAAGCAACTTACGACGACGGTCAATACGTACAAAGACTAAATCTTTGGCATCAAATTCAAAGTCTAACCATGAACCACGGTAAGGAATAATACGTGCTGAATACAACACTTTACCGCTTGAGTGGGTTTTACCCTTGTCATGGTCAAAGAATACGCCTGGTGAACGGTGTAATTGAGATACGATTACACGCTCAGTACCGTTAATAACGAATGTACCGTTATCGGTCATGAGTGGCATTTCACCCATGTAAACTTCTTGTTCACGAACGTCTTTAATTGATTTCGTTTCACGATCTTTGATGATCAAACGAATTTTTACGCGCATTGGTGCCGCATAAGTTGAACCACGTAAAATACATTCACGTACGTCAAACTCAGGCTTACCAAGGCTATACTCAACAAATTCTAAAGCAGCATTGCCAGAATAACTTTCAATAGGAAAAACTGAACGAAATGCGGCTTGGAGACCGATATCTTCGCGATTTTTTGGTGTTTTACCGCCTTGTAAGAATGTACGGTACGAATCGACCTGAATCGAAAGTAAGTACGGTGCTTCCATTACGTGGGGCAATTTACCAAAATTCTTACGGATCCGTTTCTTTTCGGTATATGAGTATGCCATCTGGAGTCCTCGGAAAGTAAACTAAGCCCGCCTGCAGAACGGGCTTAGAAGGAATTACGCAGGCCGATATGGCCACCACTGTTTACAAATGCTGCAATTTTTAGTGGTATTAAAACGCTTAACAATATTTTTATAAGCAAAAAAATATTGGTAAGCGTTTGATTTTGCTAAATTTGCTCAAATAACACGCGTATTATATGCAAAACTAACAAAAAACGAGCCGATTATTGTAACGCAAAAAGGCTGATGACCCAAGAGCCATCAGCCATTTTTTGGAGCCGATTTTGAAAAAATCGACTCCCTACAGAATTACTTAAGTGTAACTGTAGCACCAGCTTCTTCAAGCTTCTTCTTAAGTTCTTCGCCTTCTTCTTTAGAAACGCCTTCTTTAAGAACTGCAGGAGCGCCTTCAACAAGATCTTTAGCTTCTTTAAGACCAAGACCAGTAGCTTCACGAACTGCTTTAATTACAGCAACTTTGTTAGCACCGAAAGAAGTCAACTCAACGTTGAATTCAGTTTGTTCTTCAGCAGCAGCGCCAGCGCCTGGAGCAGCAGCAACAGCTACAGCAGCAGCAGATACGTTAAATTTTTCTTCGAAAGCAGAAATTAATTCAACAAGTTCAAGAACTGTTTTTTCAGCAACTGCGTTTAAGATTTCTTCGTTAGTTAAAGCCATGAGAGTAACTCCAAATGGGTATTGAATGGTGTGAAAGTAGATTTAAGCTTAAGCAGCTTCTGATCCGTTTTTCTCTTGAAGCGCTGTAAGTAAGCGACCCAATTTCGAAATCGGAGCTTGAAGAACAGAGGCAAGCATAGTAAGCGCTTTTTCTTGGTTCGGAAGGTTTGCAATAACGCTAACGTCAGCACCTTGATAAAGTTTGCCTTCAAATGCAGCAGCCTTTAATTCAAATGCTTTGTTAGTTTTCGCAAATTCTTCGAACAAGCGTGCAGCTGCACCCATGTCATCTTCAGAAGTTGAGAATGCTAAGATTGTTGGACCAACAAGGTCATCATTCAAGATCGCGAATGGCGTATCTTGAAGCGCACGTTTAGCCAAAGTATTACGTACAACACGTGTAGCAACACCTAACTTACGAGCTTCAACGCGAAGAGCAGTTAATTGCTCAACTGTTAAACCTTGGTAGTCAGCAACAACGGCAGCGAACGCAGTAGAAGCAACTTCAGTTACTTCTGCAACGATCTGTTTTTTGTCTTCGATAAGAAGAGCCATCGTAAAACCTCCTAACGGTGATTTATGCACTCTTACGAGTGCACTCCCAATTCGTAAGTCGTATTCGGACTTACACGCGGAGGAGGAACAAATCACACCACCGCGTCTACTCAGGCTGGTCAATTAAGAAAAACATCCGAAAATGTTTCTCGCCTGAGGTCTTTGACGCTGATAAATATTCATTTATCAATTCAAAGTTTGCCTAAGTTTGCAAGTCGTCCGAAACCGGTTTTCTTGCGTAATATTTGAAGCAATGCTTCAAATATTACTCAGGGCTTTAAAATTCTGTCTAATTACTTAGATACGTTACTTACGTCAACGATCAAACCAGGACCCATAGTTGAGCTCAAAGTGATCTTTTTAACGTATACACCTTTAGAAGTTGCAGGTTTCAACTTTTTCAAGTCTGCAATTAAAGTTTCAACGTTTTGACGTACAGCTTCTTCGCTAAAGCCAAGTTGGCCAATCGCAGCGTGGATGATACCCGCTTTGTCTACACGGTAACGTGCTTGACCAGATTTAGCATTCTTAACCGCGTTAGCAACGTCAGGCGTTACTGTACCCACTTTAGGGTTTGGCATTAAGCCACGTGGACCAAGAATTGTACCAAGCTTACCAACAACGCGCATTGCATCAGGAGCAGCAATAACAACGTCGAAATCAAGGTTTCCACCTTGAATGCTTTCAGCAAGGTCGTCAAAACCAACGATATCAGCACCAGCAGCTTTCGCAGCTTCTGCAGCAGCACCTTGAGCAAATACAGCTACACGTACAGTTTTACCAGTACCTGCAGGTAAAGTCGTCGCGCCACGAACAACCTGATCAGATTTACGTGGATCTACGCCAAGGTTTACAGCGATATCTAAAGATTCTTTGAACTTTGCAGCTGGAAGGCTGTTAAGAACTTGAACTGCTTCTTCCAAAGTGTAAACTTTGTTTGCTTCAACAGCAGCAGCAATGGCTTTTTGACGTTTAGTTAACTTTGCCATGTCTTATAGCTCCACTTCCAAGCCCATAGAACGTGCAGAACCAGCGATGGTACGTACACGAGCGTCTAAATCAGCACCAGTTAAGTCTGGTTCTTTAGTAGTCGCAATTTCTTCTAATTGAGCACGAGTCAACTTACCAACTTTAGTTTTGTTAGGTACAGAAGAACCCTTTTGAATACCAGCAGCCTTCTTAAGAAGAATAGATGCAGGTGGAGTTTTCATGATAAAAGTGAACGACTTATCGTTGTACACTGTGATCACGACAGGAATTGGCAAACCAACTTCAAGTTTTTGTGTAGCAGCATTGAATTCTTTACAGAATGCCATGATGTTTACACCACGTTGACCTAAAGCAGGACCAATTGGTGGAGATGGATTTGCTTTACCAGCTGGAACTTGCAGCTTGATATAGCCGTCAATCTTCTTAGCCATTGAAAATTACCTCTGGGTACAGACGCCGTTAGGCTCCCCAAAAAATTAAACAACACCGAAGTGTTAGAACAACAATGCCCGATCAGATCGGGCGCTTATCAACCTAGACAGGTTAAATCGTTTTTTCGACTTGGCGAAACTCGAGTTCAACCTGAGTTGGTCGATTAAATACATTAATCGTCAACGTTAAACGTGACTTATCGTACTGAACTTCCTCCACGACTCCTTTAAAGTCAGTGAACGGACCGTCAATCACGAGCAATTCTTCACCAGGCTCAAACATCGTCTTAGGACGAGGTGCTTCACCTGTATTACGTACACGTGCAAGAATCGCATCAGCTTCACGTTGTGAAATCGGTGCTGGTTTTTCTGGTGTACCACCGATAAAACCAAGAACCTTTGGACACTCTTTCACGATATGCCAAGTATCATCATTCATTTCCATCTCGACTAATACATAGCCAGGAAAGAATTTACGTTCAGACTTACGCTTCTTACCATCCTTCATTTCCACCACTTCTTCAGTAGGGACGAGGACTTCACCAAAACTATCAGCAACAGTGCTGCGCTGGATTCGGTCATTAAGTGAACGCATCACTTGTTTTTCAAAACCTGAATAGGCATGAATAATATACCAACGTTTCATCGCACTCTTACCCGATAATTAACTTAATAAACCAACCTAACCCGTAATCAAAACACCATAAAACCAATGATGCAATGAGTACAACCAAAAGCACTTGCCACGATGTCGTGATCGTCTCTTGTTTTGTTGGCCAGGTCACTCGACGCAGTTCAATTCGCGCATCTTGCAACAAACGCACAAAGCCTTTGCCTTGATGGGTGGCGTATAATAAACCTAAAGCGACAACGACACAAGCCAAAATTACCCCAACGCGCACCCAAACATCATTTGCAGGTGCCCAATAGGCCGGTAAATGCTGATTTACCAATGCGGCGCCGACCAATAAAACGATAGCAATCAACCACATGACCAGATCAAGTGGGGAGCCAGAGTTTACAACTTCAGCGGCATTATTTCTTTGAGGGATTGGCGCGTCGCTTAATGCGTCACGCGATTTATCATTCGACATTTTTTTACTCGTCGTAGAATTCGCGACTTATTATATGACAACTCAGCCAGAATTAAGCTTTTTTATAAAAAAAAAGTGGCAGGCCAGGAGGGACTCGAACCCCCAACATTCGGTTTTGGAGACCGACGCTCTACCAATTGAACTACTAGCCTATTATGCAAATCGAAAGCCGAAGCTTCCGATTTGAGTGTAACACAGTCTTGGGC
>NZ_BBTF01000055.1:0-19954 GCF_000876115.1 Acinetobacter sp. NBRC 110496 | reverse complement strand
CTTAAGTAACAAGACCTGGAACGGTACAGCAGTCTCAGGCCAGGCAGCGACAGAAGATCAATTGGCAGCAGTTGATGGCAAGTTGGGCAACTTGGATGATGCAGCGGTTAAATATGATGATCCTGCAACGAAAGACAAAGTGACTTTAGCGGGTACTGGCGGCACCACGATCACCAATGTGAAAGCGGGTGCAGTCAATTCAACTTCAACCGATGCAATCAATGGCAGCCAGTTACACGGCGTCGCGGATAGCGTGAAGAATGCAATTGGTGGTTCAACCACGATTGATGCAACCACAGGTGCAATCACCACCAGTAACATTGGTGGTACCGGTTCGAACACCATTGATGGTGCAATCACCAGCGTTAAAGATGCTGCAACCAAAGCGAAAACAACCATTACAGCGGGTGATAACGTGGTTGTAACCCCAACAACCAATGCCGATGGCTCAAGCAACTATCAAGTCGCGACTGCAAAAGACGTGAATTTCGATAAAGTGACTGTAGGCAGTGTGGTGGTTGATAAAGCGACCAATACGATTAACGGTTTAAGTAACAAGACTTGGAACGGTACAGCGGTATCAGGTCAGGCAGCGACAGAAGATCAATTGGCAGCAGTGGATAGCAAGTTAGGTGGTTTGGATGATGCAGCGGTTAAATACGATGACCCAACGACCAAAGACAAAATCACATTAGCTGGAGTAGGTGGCACAACGATCACTAACGTGAAAGCAGGTGCGGTAAACTCAACTTCGACTGATGCAATCAACGGCAGCCAGTTACACGGTGTCGCGGATAGCGTCAAGAATGCAATTGGTGGTTCAACTACAATTGATGCAACCACAGGTGCGATCACGACCAGTAACATTGGTGGCACAGGTTCGAACACCATTGATGGTGCAATCACCAGCGTTAAAGATGCTGCAACCAAAGCGAAAACAACCGTTACAGCGGGTGATAACGTGGTTGTAACCCCAACGACCAATGCTGATGGTTCAAGCAACTATCAAGTCGCGACTGCAAAAGACGTGAACTTCGATAAAGTCACTGTAGGCAGTGTAGTGGTTGATAAGGCAAGCAATACCATTGAAGGCCTGAGCAATAAAGACATTACAGCCAGTGATTTTGCAACCAAAGGCAGAGCGGCAACTGAAGAGCAATTGAAAGTTGCAATCAGTAGCAATATCACTGAAGTTGTTGATGGTAATGGCAACAAAGTCAATATCATTGACCAAATTGTAAATACCAAACCAGACAACAAAAACCAAGATTCATTGTTCTTAACCTACGATAAGCAAGGCCAAGAAACCACAGATCGCCTGACGATTGGACAAACGGTTCAGAAGATGAATACCGACGGGATTAAGTTCTTCCATACCAATGCCGATACCTCAAAAGGTGATCTAGGGGCAACCAATGACTCAAGTGCTGGTGGTCTCAACTCTACAGCGATTGGCGTAAATGCAATTGTTTCAACAGGCGCAGACAGTGCAGTGGCTTTAGGTCACAGCAGTAAAGCTGGAGGCAAAGAGTCTATTGCAATTGGTAAAGGCGCCGAAGCAACAGGCCTGCAATCTATCAGTATTGGTACGGGTAACAAAGTGAAAGGTGATCACTCAGGTGCGATTGGTGATCCAACGATTGTGGATGGTGCAAACAGTTATTCTGTAGGTAATAACAATCAGGTACTGACAGATGATACCTTTGTACTTGGTAACAATGTGACCAAAACAGTGGCTGGCTCAGTTGTATTAGGGAGTGGTTCTGCTGCAACAACTGGTGCTGGTGTTGCAGGTTATGCATTGTCCGCTGTGACAGGCGCAGACAAAGCGGCCATTGATAAGACGACATCAACGACAGGTGCGGTTGCAGTTGGTGATGCTGCAAATGGAATTTATCGCCAGATCACAGGTGTTGCGGCAGGTAGTGCAGATGCAGATGCCGTGAACGTTGCACAATTGAAAGCGGTAGGCAATCAAGTTGTAACTACACAGAACACACTTGTGAATAGCTTGGGTGGTAATGCTACGGTCAATGCCGATGGCACCATTACCGGACCGACTTATAATGTGGCTCAAGGGAAACAGACTAATGTTGGTGATGCATTAACGGCACTCGACAAAGCCATTGGCACGGTAGGAACAACCTCTAAAACGACGGTGACCAATGGTCAGAATATTGTTGTGAATAAGAGCAAGAATGCAGACGGTTCAGATAACTATGAGGTTGCTACAGCCAAAGACTTAACGGTTGATTCTGTGACAGCAGGCAATACGGTTCTGAATAATGCTGGAATCAACATCGGTAACAATGCAGTTGTGTTGAACAATACTGGTTTAATCATTGCAGGTGGTCCAAGTGTCACGACCCAAGGGATCAATGCTGGGAATAAACAGATCAGCAATGTTGCAGCGGGTACCAATGCAACAGATGCCGTGAACAAGGGCCAATTGGATAGTGCAATTAGCAATGTGAATAACAATGTGAATGAGCTTTCCAATAATGCAGTGAAATACGACGATGCATCAAAAGACAAGATCACACTGGGTGGTACTAATGGAACAACCATTACCAATGTGAAAGACGGTAATATTGCTCAAGGCTCTAAAGATGCGGTGAATGGTGGGCAAGTTGCGCAAATCAGAGATGATTTGCAAGGGCAAATTACTAACAATACCAATAATATTAATAACATTAAAAATGATATTAATAATGGTACGGTGGGTCTGGTTAAACAGGCAAATAGTAGTGCTGAAGTTACCGTTGCCAAAGATACTGGCGGTACTAAAGTTAATGTTGCTGGTACCGATGGTAATCGTGTTGTCACTGGTGTTAAAGATGGTGCAATCAATAAAACATCTACAGATGCAATCAATGGCTCTCAATTAAATGCAACAAATCAAAAAGTTGTTGAGTTCTTAGGTGGCGGTGCTGGTTATGACAACATTACCAATAGCTTTACCAATCCAACGTATAACGTAGGCGGTAAGGACTATAACAATGTGGGTGGAGCAGTTGATGCATTGAATAAGGCAGATCAGGCATTGAATAGCAAAATTGACAATGTAAGTAATCGTCTTGAACAAGCCTTCTACTCGACTAATCAACGTATTGATGATGTAGAGAAAAAGGCCAATGCAGGTATTGCTGCGGCAATGGCACTGGAAGCAGCGCCATACATTGCAGGTAAATATACTTACTCAGCAGGTGCTTCTTATCATGGTGGTGAAAATGCAGTCGGCGTCACCTTACGTAAAACTGCAGATAATGGTCGTTGGTCAATCACAGGGGGGGTAGCTGCTGCATCTCAAGGTGATCCAAGTGTACGTATCGGTATCAGTGGCGTAATTGACTAAGGGTTCATTATTCAGGAGAGCCTTTAGGCTCTCCTCATCTCCAATAGATAAAGAGAGTTAAAATATGAAAAATATGATGATAAAAGTATTGCTTGTTGGGCTCGTTTCAAGTTTACCGATGATGGCATTTGCAGCAAGTGATGAGGCTGTGGTTCAACAAGAAGAAATCAAATTTCCAGCGGTTGAAAAGAGCTACCTGAAGCAAGTAAATCGTTATGAATATGATAATGTTGCTCGTTTGGGAACTGGTTTAACCAAGGATCAAATCCGGCATATCTTGGGCAATCCTCAATTTAGCGAAGGTATATTTTTTGTCAAAACCTGGAATTATGTACTAGATATTCGTCAACCAAATAGCCAAGACTATTTGCGTTGTCAGTTGCGTATAGATTTTGATAAAAAATCATTGTCAGAGCGTTTGTCGTGGAAAGGCGAAGCGTGTGAGGGTTTAATGGCTTGGGGGGCAAATAATCAAGTTCCAGCAGATACCAATTTAAATAGCTTACGCTCATCAAGTGTATTTTTTGCATTCGATCGATCAAATGCAAATGCAATTGAACAAGGTTCAAGCTCAGTTGCAGCAATTGCTCAACGCATTAAGCAAGCACCATCGAATAGTCCTGTGATTGTTGCTGGCTTTGCAGATCCTTTAGGTAAATTTGCTTATAACCATCAACTATCGGCGCAACGAGCCAATACCGTTGCTAAGCTATTGGTGAATGAAGGGATTGATGCAAATCGAATTCAAATTCAAGCCAATAGCCAAACTGATTTATACCAGCAGTGTGCTGGACATAAGGCCAATCGCCAACTTGTTGGGTGCTTAGCTCCAAATCGACGTGTTAACGTGAGTTGGTAATCCATCTTCATTCAAAATGGCTCCTTTAAAGGAGCCATTTTTATACAGATAGAAATTTATTAAAAATTATTATTTTTCAATCATATATTGATTATTTTTACAATTGGTCAAGAATTCTAATCCAGAGTTTAGTAAGAACTGAGATATAAGAATCGCTAAATATTTAATATTGTTGATTTTTATTTATATAATTTACTTTTTTAGAGTAGCTCCCATAAATGGTCATTTATGTGAACTGTCTGACAAAAGATACGGAATCGTTTAAAAAATAGTCTAAAATATTGGCTGTGAGCTAACATCTTCAGATGTCAGTTTCATGTATTTAAATAATTTAAATGAGTATTTTTTGCTGATGAGTAGTCGCGATTAAACTGCTATTCAAGATGATATGAACTTATCGAACTAATCAAGATACTCAGTATTTGCAAACTTTTCAAAGAGGGTAGAACCATGTTGGAATCAAAGAAACTGATTGTGCTTGATCAGATGCTAATCTTAACCAAAGAAGGTAAACATGACTTGGTTTATGAAAATAATACTTTACTTAAAGTAAAAATGATTTCGAATCAGCATATCGTGGTGGAAGATGATCACCAAACTAGTTTTCTATTAAAGCGACAAGATGAAAACGTAATTTGGTCATTTATTTAAGGAAAGAATGACCCGCATTTAAATGTTGAAAAACTATTAAAAATATAGATTATTCAAATGCTTGTTTGTATATGTGTTTATATCCTATGGATGCATTCATTTTTATAAAATGAGTAATGGTTCTAACTTTGACCGAATTGACACCATCCAAATAAAATCAGTCAATTCTATTTTTATGCGTTGTTCTTACATTGGATAAAGACTATTGGGAAATAGCTCGCTAAGGATGGACTAACAATGCAAAATAATAAATTCACACAGGTTTTAAGGCCGATTCTGCTGTCATCTATTATGGCTTCATCATTAGGCATTATGAATACAAGCTATGCGGCATCTGAGGGAAAATTGGATTTAAGCCTTTCCCCTCATTCACAAAACAAAGTTAAGCAATTATTGAATGATCCTAAGACTTGGCAGCAGATTCCAAAACAAGTCACGCTCTGTGTATTTTCTCCGAATGGTGAACATAGCGAAGCGTTTGAGCAAGCGACCAGTTATATTACCGAAATTCCAAGTATCGTTCGTGTCGCCAAACAATTTGGGGTCAATATGAACGTGACGCGCCCTTCGCATTTACAATTCAAATTAGATTTTGATTATCCAAAACTAAAAAAACAGGCATCGACCGTGGTTAATCTCAAGGTGTATACCAATGAGGCGGTGTTGACGGAGGATTTCCGTAGTAAGCGCTGTGATGGTGCAGGGATTAGCAACTTACGTGCAAAACAGTTTAATAAATTTGTTGGCAGTGTAGATGCCATTGGTGCCGTGCAGACTTATAAACAATTGAGTTCTGTGATTCAGGTTTTGGCCAACCCAAAATTTGATGACAAGATGATAAATAAAGATTATGAAGTGGTTGGGATTGTTCCTTTAGGGGCAGCTTATATTATGGTTACTGACCGTAATATCAATACTTTGGCCAAGGCTGCAGGCAAGAAGGTTGCAGTGTTCCAGTTTGATGAAACCCAAAAGAAATTAGTACAGAATGTGGGAGCACAACCTGTCTCTGTGGATTTGGTAAGTGTGGGGGGAAAATTTAATAATAAAGAGGTTGATATCATGGCAGGTCCAGCCATTTTGTTTGAACCACTTGAATTACAAAAAGGCATGACCGATAAATCAGGGAAAGCAGTTGGAGGAATTATCAAGTTTCCTGTGATACAAGTGACAGGGACATTGATTATGCAGCGCAATAAGTTTCCAGCAGGCATGGGATCAATTGCACGAGAAGTGATTTCAAAACAGTTGAATCCAGCTTTTGAGTTTGTTGACAAGATAGAAGCAAAGATTCCAGATAAATTCTGGATGAACTTAAATGAAAGTGACAAACCTGGTTATGTTCGTTTGATGCGTGAAGCACGGATTCAAATGACCAAAGAAGGCTTCTATGATAAAGATATGATGCGGTTGTTGAAGCAGGTTCGTTGTTCTCAAGACCCAAGCAATTATGAATGTGCTTTAAAGGATGAATGAGTTTTAGGCACTATTGCAGCATAGAAAAGAGAATCGTGGAAATACTAGGATTAAGTTATAAGCTTGGTATTTCCAACTTAAAAATAAATTTATAAAACAATATGTTAAGCTAAATAAACTAACAACATGGTAACAGATTTTAGCTTTTGAATATAAGTATCAAGTGAAGCTATCAGCAATTTTAAGCACCTACTCTTTAGAACTCAATGGGTTCGTCGTATTTTACATTTTTGTCGCTGGCAGAATTCCAATCAGTAGAAAGTACTTCAAACTACTATGATAGAGACAAGTTTTCATATCCGAACTGTTTTGTATTTTCGGATGATCTAGTGTGGTGTTGGGGGATGCGGTACAACTTGATCAGATTGGTTCAGATGGTGCTGTATATCAGGTGACTGGGGTGAAAAAATAAAAATTCATTTACAGCATTTTTGCAGCAATATTTAATGGATAGCGCTGAATTATTATAAAAATATTGAGAAAACTTAATTGAGTTATTTAAAAGTCTAAATGAAGCTAAATTATTATTTTTAATTATATGTAAAAAAGATACTCCAGAGATGCCGCTGCATGGTCGTTACCCTGAACCCGATGAGTTCAAGGTGGAGGTGACGCATACTTACTGGGTTTCCTACTCGGGGTAGGCATACACTCAAAATACACAGAACACATCCATAAATTTAAGTATCGGCAGGGGAATAGACGTACTGGCGAACACCCTAGAGATGTTTCTTATTATAGTTAAATCAACGACCACCACAAGAGGGAAATATTGAGATTTGTATGTTTTACTAACAATTAGAAAATTAAGTTTAATAGAACTATAAAATCTAAAATGGGATCAATGTTATTTGAAAAAAATGGATCTCCGAAATGCCGCTGCATGTCTTTACCCTTGAACACTAAGGTTCAAGGTGGACAGCGCTGTATATTATCTGGGTTTCCTACTCAGGGTAGGCATACACGCTCAATATTCAGAAACGCTTTCCGATTAAGAAGGATATCACGGCTCAGGAGAATCAGACCGGCTGGCGTACACTTCAGAGATGTTTTTAATTATAGTGAAATTAGGGGCTATCGCAAGTGGGGAAAATAGAGAGATTTGTAAGTTTAAGTTTACAGTTGAGATGTTAAATAGAAGTGGTTGAATTAAAAAATATAATAAAGAAACTGATTTTTTAATAAAGAAAATAATCTCCAGAAGTACCGCTGCATGTCTTTACCCTTGAACACTAAGGTTCAAGGTGGAAAGCGCTGTATATTGTATGGGTTTCCTACTCTAGGTAGGCATACACGCTAAATATTCAGAAACGCTTTCCGATTAAGAAGGATATCACGGCTCAGGGGAATCAGACCGGCTGGCGAGTACTCCAGAGATGGATTGCATTATAGTCAACTCTGGCAATGATGCAAGGACTACACTAAAATTATTTGTAAGTATAACTTAACAATGTGTAAGTTTACGTTTAAGTCCCCAAAGAATGAAATAGCATGATTATTCATCTTTTGATAAATAATAATTAAAAAATAAATATATGAATTGACCTGATGGTAATACTCTGGTTTAGGTCTAAAGATGAGGAAGTAATAAAAATTACAATGGGTGCAAGATAAAAAGGAAAAATTGATTTTTGTGTAGGTAAAAGTCTAGTAAAGAAAAAAGCCTGAAATTTGCATTTCAGGCTTTTTGGAATTAGATGCTTTGTTCCACATCTTCGAGCATGGTTTCTAAAAGTCGCTCACAATGTGCATACTGCTGCAAAGATTTATTTAAGCTGAACACTTCTTGAGCCATTTGTAGTGCGACCATAATCACGAGTTTATTATGTTCAACGCGTGGGGCACTACGGCGCATGTCATGAAATTTCTGATTAAGTAGTTCTGCAGCGCGCTCTAATTCCTCACGTTTTTCTTCAGTTGTGTTGAGACGGAAGGTCTGTTCAATTAAGCGAAGCTCAACAACAATAGGTTCACTCATGATCAGGTCTCCTCTTGAGTTTCAGCATTCGGATGTGCAAGTTGCTGAATTTCTTGCGCATGTTGATCTTGTGCAGTACCTAAAATTGAAAGGCGCTGAATAATGGCTTCAACTTTAGATTTAGCCAGTTCATTTTTCTGCAACAGACGATCACGATCTTGCTGTAAATCCTGAATCTCTTGTTGGCTATGACGTTGCTGTGCTTGTAGTTTTTCTTTATTCACACGTAAGTCATTGCGCTCAGCCAAAATTTCTTGAAAGCGGTTTTTTAAATCAGTTGTACTTTTCTCTAAGCGGCTATAACGCTCCGCTAGAGTTGTTGCATCTTGATTCAGTTGTTTAAATTGATCTTGTAACTGAGTCAGTTGTTCAGTTAAGTTATCAACTTCTTCCTGCTTTTGCGTGATGATGCTATTTTTCTGCACAACTTGTGCATGATGGTCAGTTTCAGCTAATTGCTTAGCTTCGGTGAGCGATGAGTTTTCTCGCTCCAAGTGATGTAAGCGTGTTTTTAAAACACCAATATGCGCTTGTAGACGCTGTAATTGTTCTAACATAACGAAGGTCGCACAGAGTTGCAATCAAAGGTAATATATACAGCAGTATAGAGATTGGATAAACGAATGCAAGACGATATTTCAGGTTGGACGGAATGGAATGCCCATTTTGATGGGATTGAAGAAATTTCAAGTCCAAGTGAGTTACACGGTTTACTAACAGGTATCGTTTGTGTGACACAAGCGCCGACCTCAGATGAATGGTCACAAATTTTAAACACCCTTAATGTGCCTGCTTTACAACCAGAGGCACTGGAAAGTCTGACTGATGAAGCGGAAGATGTTGCTCATGCTTTATCTGATGACGAATTAGATTACTTGCCTATGCTTCCAGATGATAGCCATTTACTGGCAGATCGTGTGCAAGCCTTGGCGGACTGGTGTGCAGGCGTAGTCCTCGGTTTTGGTTTGGCTTCAGGTCATATTCGTGGTGAAGAACAAGAGCTGATTGAACATTTACAAGATGTTGCAGCTGTTGAGTTTGAAGACTCGGATAATGATGAAGAAGGCGAAGAAAGCTATCAGGAATTGTATGAGTTTGTACGTTTGATTCCCGTGAGTTTATCGATTGGCCGCACCAAGATTCCTGTTGCTGAAAGTTCTTTATTGCAAAACTTCCATGCCAAAAGCAGAAATCAAGACAATCAAGCAGCAGATCCGCAAACGGTTGTAGAAATGTTTACCCCACATCGTCCGAGTTAACTCGGGCGGTGCCTTAAGCTCTTATAAATAAAGATACTTACAATCATTCATCTTCATCAGAAGGACAATATGAAATTAAGTCAAGCCGATTTTAAACAACGTCGTGATCTTCTTGCTAAACAAATAGGCAGCAATAGCATTGCAATTATTGCGACTCGAGCAGAAATGTATCGTAACCGCGATGCGGACTATAAATATCGTGCAGACAGTAGTTTTTATTATCTGACTGGATTTGCCGAACCAGAAGCGGTTGCCGTGATCGAAACCTTTGAAGAAGGTGAGGAATATAGTTATAGCTTATTCTGCCGCGAACGTAATCGCGAGATGGAAATCTGGAATGGCTATCGTGCCGGAATTGACGGGGCGATTGAAATCTATGATGCAGATGAAGCATATGCAATTGATTTACTTGATGAAGAAATTATCGACAAGCTATTAAATAAACAGCGTCTTTACTATCGTATTGGACAAAATGCTGAATTTGATGCGCGCGTCAGTCAATGGATTCAAAAGGCAGATGCACAACAACGTCGCGGCGGTGCAGCGCCGGCTGAAATAATTCAATTAGATCGTATTGTTGATGAAATGCGTTTGAAAAAATCGGCTCAGGAAATTGAGTTGATGCAGATCGCATCCGATATTAGTGCTGAGGCACATACCCGTGCGATGCAAACGGTTAAACCAGAGATGATGGAATACGCGTTAGAAGCGGAATTGAATTATATCTTTGGTAAAAATGGTTGCGTACCATCGTATAACAGTATTGTTGGCGGGGGTGAAAATGCCTGTATCTTGCATTATGTTGAAAACAACAAGCCATTAAACGATGGCGATTTGGTCTTGATTGATGCGGCATGTGAATACGAGTTTTATGCATCGGATATTACCCGTACGTTCCCTGTGAATGGTACATTTAATCCTGAGCAAAAAGCACTTTATAATGTGGTTTTAGCAGCGCAGCTTGCTGCGATTGATGCAACCCGTATTGGCAATCACTATAAATATCCGCATGAAGTGGCCGTAAAGATTTTAACTCAGGGTCTGGTTGATCTTGGCTTGCTGAGTGGCAATGTGGATGAGCTGGTTGAAAGCGAAGCCTTCCGTCAATTCTTTATGCATGGTACTGGCCATTGGCTCGGTATGGATGTACATGATGTGGGGGCTTATAAAACTGGCGAAGACTGGCGTGCTTATGAAGCGGGTATGGTGGTGACCGTTGAACCCGGTCTATATGTCGCACCCGATGATGAAACCGTTGATGCAAAATGGCGTGGTATCGGCATTCGTATCGAAGACGATATTGTCGTCACTGAAAATGGCCCATTGGTTCTAACCAAGAATGTGGTCAAAACCGTTGAAGAGATTGAAAGCTTGATGGCAAATCATTAAGCTGAAGTTGAGAAAAAGGCTTATCAATAGATAGGCCTTTTTATTGACTTTGATACCCAAAACAACTTTTGAATATATTTTAAAAACATAGACCAAACAAAGTACAAATTCCCTTCCTGATTTGAGTTAGAGTAAGATAGTCCCGAAACATCAAGTCATGAAAAACTGATAAGGAATCATATTATGCAGCAACAAGTCATCATTGTCGGTGGAGGTATGGTTGGACTCAGCCTAGCTCTAATGTTGGCAAAATCTAATATCGCAGTAAAGTTATTAGAAGCTGTGAAATATCCAAATTTCGATGACGAAAACGTTGCACCTTATCATTCTAGCTTTGATGCGCGGAATACCGCACTGTCACGCCGTAGCGTACAGATTTACCAAAAATTGGGTTTGTGGGGAGCACTTCAGCAACATGCCACGCCGATCTTACAAGTGCATATTACCGAGCAGGGTAGTTTTGGTAAGGCTCGCTTAGTGGCAGAACAAGAAAAAGTAGAAAGCTTTGGTCAAGTGATTGAGAATGCATGGCTAGGCCGTGTGTTGCTGACCCAAGTACGTCAACAGCCATTGATTGAGTTGATTGATGGTGTACAGGTCACCTCATTAACTCAAGATGCAGACCAAGTCCAAATTGAAGCCATGCGTAATGGTGAATATATCCATTCCTTAAAATCCAAGTTGGTAATTGCTGCGGATGGTCGTGATTCATTCTGCCGACAAGCTATTGGCGTGGGTGTGGATGAACATGACTATGACCAAGTGGCTATCGTGACCACCGTACAAACTTCTAAACCACACCAGCATGTTGGCTTCGAACGTTTTAGTGCATTAGGACCGTTGGCACTGTTACCATTGCCGGGTGAATACCGCCGTTCGGTGGTGTGGCCTGTCAAAAAAGGCACTGAGGCGGAGTGGTTAGGTGAGGAAAATGATCAACATTTTCTTGATGCCTTACAGGAAACCTATGGTGACCGTGCTGGAAAATTTGAAAAAACAGGCAAGCGCTTTAGCTATCCATTGGCTCAGGTTTTGGCACATAAGCAGGCGGTTGGTCGTGTGGTGCTGATGGGCAATGCGGCACATACTATTCATCCAGTGGCAGGCCAAGGTTTTAACTTATGCTTGCGTGATGCAGATGTGCTGGTTCGTTTCTTGATGGAACAATTGGCGAAGTCAGATGATATTGGCGCGCCTGAAAATTTATTGGCTTATGAACAATCTCGTTTAAAGGATCAGCAACGGGTGATTAAGTTCTGTGATTCAGTGGTGCGTGGTTTCAGTAATCAAAATCCAATCCTCAAATTATTACGCAATACAGGATTGATTGCATTTGATGTGATTCCAGGTGTTAAGCCTCTGGTTGCCAATTATGCGATGGGGCTAAAAGCATGAGTGAAATGTTAGATGTAGTCATCGTCGGTGGTGGTCTGGTCGGTGGTCTAACCGCTTTATTGTTGGCTCAAGGTGGGGTGCAAGCGACGGTATTGGATGCTGCGCCTGTGCTTGATCAAGAGAAAACACTGGCTGTAATGAATCCTCGGGTATTGGCACTGAGTCAGGCGACGATTCACTTACTCAAAACAGTTGATGTCTGGAATGATTTAGCGCGTCAGATGCCTTATTCAGGTATGCAAGTCTGGAATAAAAATGGCTATGGCGAAATTAATTTTGGCCATGCATCTGAACAGCAGCCTCAATCAGATCAGGCTTTAGGTTCAATGGTTGAGCCCAGTGTTTTGAATGTGGCGATTCAACAAAAAATGTTGCAGCAACTCAAAGACTATCGTACCCAAGTGAAAGTGGTTCGGATTGAGCAAATTCCCCAAGGTTGGTCAATTGAATTGGCCGATGGTCGTCTTTTGAAAACTAAGCTGTTGATTGGTGCCGATGGGGCGAACTCTTTTGTACGCGAGCAGGCGTATATTGATTTAGATGTATTGGATTATCAGCAGGCTGCGATTAGTTGTGCAATTAAAACCACACAGCCCAATCAATATGTAGCACGCCAAATTTTCTTGCCGACAGGTCCATTGGCGTATTTACCAATGGCCAGTCTGAATGCGCAGGAGAACGGTTATTGGCAATCGATTGTCTGGACTTTACCTGATGATTATGCCGATGAATACTCGGCATTAAATGATCAGGACTTTATGCGGTTGTTGACTCAGGAAAGTCTACAAATGTTGGGAGACGTGGTCGAGGTACGTTCCCGGGCTCAATTTCCACTGAAAGCACGTGCGGCACAACGCTATATTAAATCTGGTCTGGCATTAATTGGAGATGCTGCGCATGTGATTCATCCTTTAGCTGGGCAGGGTGTGAATATTGGTTGTCTGGATGCAGCCGTGTTATGCGATGTATTACTGCATGATTTAAAACGTGGCGTATGGGCCAATGAGCAAACCTTATTACGCTATGAGCACCTTCGTAAGGGCCAGAATGATGCGATGATGCATAGTATGTCTGCGATTGGCTGGCTTGAAAGTGCAGAATTATTTCCCTTTGTTTGGGCACGAAACTTTGGTTTAAAACAGGTTGAACAATTCGATGGGTTGAAAGATCGCTTTATGCAACAGGCCAATGGATTGGGCGCATTGAAAGACACACAATATGCGTGCTAAAAAATAGTAGATATTTTTTAAACAATCATTTATAAATCAGAGTGAATTTGGTCGCAAAAAATACGATTTAATCAATATTGTACTTTGCGAAATGAAAAGAGCTTGCTAAATTTCATCAAGTTTCTGATGACCAAATAGCGATGATGAAAGTGTAGTCATTGTGGGGAGATAATATGACAGATATGAATGATTACGACGAAAACACAGAAGATTCTGCTGTAGACGACGAAGAGGCGAAAGCGGCAGAAAGTGGTGCAGAGAGCGAAGAGTCGAGCGCCAACGATGCCGACCTTGCCGAAGCTGAGAGCTTAACTGTGACAGCCAAACAGAAACAGCGTCAAGCTTTAGAAGATGAAGTTGCGGCGTTTCTTGCGCGCGGTGGACAAATTACAGAAGTCCCACCTGGTGAGACTCACGAATAAACTGAGAAGATTTAAAAAGCATCACGATTGTGGTGCTTTTTTATGTTGATGTGCTGCATGTTCACATTCTAGTGGTTGATGCAGTTCTTTTAAAATGCCACATTGCTCAATGGTGCGATGTTGAGAGCATTGCTGTTTTAAATGGATCAGGTCTTGGTGTAGATGTTCCAGATTTCTAATTTTTTGTGATACCTCAGCAAGATATTGATCAATCAGCTGGTCAACCTGTGTACAGGTCTGATTCGGCTTGGTCGATAAATCCTTGAGTTTTTGAATATCCTGCAAGGTAATGCCCAATTCACGACAATGCTTTAAAAATAGCAATTCCGAAAGCATCTGTTCCGAATAATGACGGTAATTACCTGCCGTTCGTTGAGCTTTTTCTAACAACCCAATTTTTTCATAATAGCGAATGGTATCGACTGAGACTCCTGACTTTTTTGCCAATTGTCCAATGCTAAAACTGATCATGCTTGACTCTGGAGTTACTCTAGGGTTTTAAATCACTATAAAAGATTTAACGAGAAAAGTCATGGCAGGATGTGGTTGCAATACAACGTGTTCGCCAACACAAAAAATTAGTCCAAAGTTTAGAAAGGCTTTGTGGATTGCTTTAGTTCTAAATGCATTGATGTTCTTTGTTGAGATTATTGGTGGCTCTCAGGCACGTTCAGTCTCATTATGGGCTGATGCCTTGGATTTCGCAGGTGATGCCGCCAACTACGCCATTTCTTTGGCCGTGCTGTCCATGACCTTATATTGGCGTGCAACTGCGGCCTTGTTGAAAGGCGTGACCATGGCTGCATTCGGTATTTTCGTGATTATGAAAGTGGTTTGGTCATGGTGGTTAGGACTAACGCCTGAGCCGATGCTCATGGGGGCAATTGGTGTACTTGCTTTGGCTGTGAATGTAATCTGTGCACTGATGCTTTATGCATTCCGCGATGGGGATGCCAACATGCGTTCGGTATGGTTATGCAGCCGTAATGATGCGATTGCCAATATTGCCATTATCATCGCCGCAGTAGGTGTGTTCGGAACAGGCACCATGTTCCCTGATTTATTTGTAGCCTTTATTATCGCGTATTTGGGTGTTTCTTCTGGTTTAAGCGTGATTAAGCAGGCGAGAGTGGAAAGAAAAGTGGATCAAGGCAATATAATGACCAAAGCCTGATAGTTCTTCTTGTGATGTGATACTGAAAGGGTTGGGGGAGATATGTTAAAAATCTCCCCCTTTCGTTTTATTGATCTTGTTGGGTAAGTTCCAAGGCCCGTTGATAAGCGATTTTCTTTTTAATCCCAGTCAAATCGGCAGCCAGTTGTGATGCCGCTTTGACCGATAAATCCTGTAATAAACGTTTTAACAATTCATCCAGTTTATCTTGTTCCATGTCTTTTTCAGCAGTTGCACCACCCACGACCACCACGATCTCACCTTTTTCTTGGTTATGATCATTTTCAATAAAAGCGACCAGTTCTTTTAAGGTCATTTTCTTGATGGTTTCAAAGGTCTTGGTAATTTCACGGGCAAAGCCGACAGGACGATCTTCACCAAAAACCTGCGCCATATCTTTGATACAGGCCAGAATACGATGCGGTGCTTCATAAAAAATCAGGGTTTGGGTTTCATCTTTTAACTTTTCGAGCTGACTGATGCGCTGAGAGGCCTTAGAGGGTAAAAAGCCTTCAAAACTAAAACGGTCGCTTGGCAAGCCTACCGCACTCAAGGCCGCAATCGCCGCGCATGCACCAGGAACAGGAATCACACGAATGCCATGTTCTTGTGCTGCACGAACGAGTTTAAAACCAGGATCACTAATCAGGGGAGTACCTGCATCACTAATCAGTGCAATACTTTCGCCATTGAGCATTTTTTGCAGAAGTTGATCAATTTTGTTACTTTCGTTGTGATCATGACACGCTGTGAGTGGAGTTGAGATATTATAGTGCTTGAATAATTGAGCAGATTGACGAGTGTCTTCTGCAGCAACTACCGATACGGATTTTAAAATATCAATTGCACGAAAGGTCATGTCATCTAAGTGCCCAATCGGGGTTGCTACAACAAATAATTGAGCACTCATAAAAGGTAACTCCCTAATGTATTACAAAAAATATTGGCTGCTACTGTGTTTGGCAGCATGTGTGAGTCCAGTTTATGCGGACGTACTGGTGATTCTACCTGAATCTGGTACGATGGCGCGAGCTGGTCAGAGCATCAAACGTGGTTTCTTGAGCGCTTATACAGCATCTGGCAGCAAAAAAAAAATCATTTTTGTAGATTCAGCCAAAAATAACGTGGATACGATTTTTAAAAAAAGAGTGAATAACAAGACCAGATTGATTGTTGGACCATTGGCCAGACCCGATATTGAAACTGTCATGCAACTGAACCCAGCAATTCCTGTACTTGCTTTAAATGATGTAAATAGCCAAACCACCAACGTATGGCAATTTAGCTTGGCCAAGCAACATGATGCAGTTGCACTGAATCAATTACTCAAGAAAGACAAAATTAAAAGCTTATTGGTATTGCGCCAAGCTGGAACTGAATCGGCGACGGAATTATTTATGATGGCGCTGATGTCTGAGTTTGGTTCAGATATTCATGTGGTCAATGAACGCCCGAAAAAACTCGCGCGCAGAGAAGGACTGCTGCTACTCGGTGATCAGCAATGGTTAGAACAGCTTGGAACTTTGCCTGAAAAAAATATCTACGCCACAGCATTGAGTATTGAGCAGGATAAAGCCATCCCAATGGGCTTAAGTTTTTGTGATACGCCTGCCTTATATAATGGGCAATGGGCGGATTTAATCGCGGCTTATAAACAACAACCTGAAAATATGGCGTTTCAACGTTTATTGGCCTTTGGTGGTGATGCATGGAGTATTAGTCAGCAATTTTTAAATAGTTCCGATCGTCATTTTTCTTTTGAAGGCCGAACTGGCGCGATTGATGTTAAAGATGGCAAAGTTTATCGTCAGCCTTATTGCTATCAACAGCAGAAAAAGGGCATTCAAGTATTAAAATAAGATTGAGCAGGCATGTCACCACATAGGCAGGAATTAGGACAATGGGCTGAGCAGGCAGCACTTGCTCTTTTACAAACACAGCAATATGAGTGCATAGCACGAAACTACCATTCACGTTATGGTGAAATTGATTTGATTGTAAAACGGGAGAAGCAGCTGGTTTTTGTCGAAGTTAAAGCCAGATCGGTAGGGAGTTATGCAGGAGCTTGTGAAGTGGTTTCGCAGGCTCAGCAACGTAAAATCATTAAGACGGCGCAGTGGTTTTTACATAAATCTCCACATTATGATGACTTTGATTGTCGTTTTGATGTGATTTGTTTTGATTTTCCACAGAAAATTGCAAAAACAGTACAACCAGATTTTTCAAAATTGCAGTATGATCAGCAATGGATTGAACATGCATTTACCTTAGACTGATTCATGAGTCTAATATAATGCTAAATATTGAAAATTGAACAAATTTGTTTGTAGATAGGGAGTCTTGCCAAGTGTTAAAACGTTTATCGATTACGTTGCTTTGCGCTGCAAGTTTATCGGGTTGTGCAAGTTTTATTTCTGGCGGTACAGGAACTTCACCCGTTGGAACGAATAGTGGTGAACGTAGTCTGGGGCAGATTTTTATTGATTCTTCAATCAAACGTACTGCAAATATCAATTTGTACAAGCTAGACCATCGTTTCAAGCAGTCACGTATCAATATTGAAAGTTTCCACAGTAATGTTTTATTAACAGGACAAGTGCCTGATCCATATTTAAAACAGTTGGCGGAAGACAATTTACGTTCGATGTCAGATGTCAAAGCTGTGCATAACTATATCACCGTAGGCGACAAAGTTGGCTATAACACTATCATGCAAGATGCAACAGTGACGGCGAATACGCGTGGTCTGTTAATGAAAGCACCTGTGGTGTCTGATAGTAAAGTGCTTGTACATACGGAAAATGGCGTACTTTATGTGATGGGGCGTTTAAATACTGCTGAATCAAGAGATTTAGATGACGTCTTACAAAAAGTTGGAAATGTGACTAAAATTGTGACGCTCATTGACAATGTGGATCAACCTTCAGGTACTGTAGCAAGTTCAACCGCGGCATCACCGATGGTCGGAACTGCAACGACACAGCCTTTGGTTGAAACACCAGTTGCAATTGATCCTGATCAGGCGGAACCTGCGACTATTACTCCAACTAATCCTTAATTTATGAAGCAACTTATCCAACAAGTACAAGAAAATGTAATCAAGGCGAAAACGCTTTATCAGGAGTTTCGCCTTTATGATTTTGCTAGTTATTCGATTAATTACCTGACGCCAAAAGATACTTTTGAGAAGGAAGAGCATCTGGCTTATGGTCTGAAAGCCAGACAACGTCTGGATTTGTATCGAACCAAAAGTCCGAAGCAGCAAAGACCCCTGATCGTGTTTGTGCATGGTGGTTCTTGGCAACACGGTAATAAACGAGATTATTTATTTGTTGGAGAAAGTTTCGCACGGGAAGGCTATGATGTTGCAGTCATTAACTACCATCTAGCACCTGAACATATCTTTCCAACCTTTATTGATGATATCGCACAAGCGATTCACTACCTGAGCCAGAATCAAGGCAAATTGAACATTTCTACGGACAATATCATTTTGATGGGGCATTCAGCGGGTGCTTTTAATGTGATGTCAGTGGTGTATTCAGCCTATTCACAAAATTTTAAATATAAAGATAAAATTCGTGCCATTGTTGGGATGGCTGGTCCTTATCATTTTGACTATAAAGGCGATCCATTGGCAGAGCATGCCTTTGATCAGAAAGTGTCATATCAGCAAGTGATGCCTTATTATTTCATCGAACCGAATCAGATTAAGCATTATTTATTGATGGCCGAACAAGATCAGTTGGTGGGTCAGGAAAATAGTTTTGATCTGGATAAGGCGTTAAGAGAAAAGGGCAATCATAGTCATATCGCCGTGATTCCAAAGACTGGGCATATTACCATTGTTGCGACACTGGCCAGTTTAATGAGCCATTATTTCAAAACCAAACGGACGATCCTGCACTTTTTAGATGAAGCCTTAGATTCCTAATCAATAAAAAAGCATCGTTTAAGATGCTTTTTTATTGTCGATCATTTGCATGATCATACTATGGGCAATACTGCCTTTAAACGGAATTTCAAGAAGCTGTTTAAGCCTCAAGAATTATATTTACTGACCTAGGGCTTAGGTTCATTTGACTTTTCTTTGTATATTGCTTATTTTTATTGGAATGTTTATTCCAGATACCTTTATAATGCGCTCAAAAGAATTTGACCCAGATCTAGTGACTGATGCAGCAATGCAGGTTTTTTGGCTAAAAGGATATGCAGGAACTTCAGTTCAGGATTTGGTTGATGGTACGGGTCTCTCAAGAAGTAGCTTGTATGGAACATTTGAAAATAAATATGCTTTATATCAAAAAGTATTAGACCGATATGATGCTGTGACAACAGCCAATATACAGTGCTTGCAACAAGAACAAACTGCTCAAGCAGCAATTAAAAGCTTGCTGATGAAAATTGCTGAAGATGAGTTGGCTGATCCCTTACATCGGGGATGTCTGATTGCCAATGCTAGTCTGGAGTTGGCAGGACAAGATGAATTAATTGCAGAAAAAGTCGCATTGAATTTACAACGCATTCAAAAGGCGATTTTGAATGTATTAAAAAAAGCACAGCAGCAAGGGGAAATCTCAAATGAAATTGATGTCCAAGCACTGTCATTTTTTTTCGTAAACACGATACAAGGGTTGAGAGTCCTAGCAAAAGGAACACCAGCCCACCAGCGTCGGCAGTGTTTGTTGGATATTATTAATATTGCGCTTCGCATTTTGTAATTAACTAGAGACTCACTACTTCCATTCGGGAGTGGGTTTTTATTTA
>NZ_BBTF01000056.1:0-19321 GCF_000876115.1 Acinetobacter sp. NBRC 110496 | reverse complement strand
AAACAATATACAACTCATACATACGGGTTAAATTTCCAGCATTAAAATAAAGCAATAAGGTTTTATTTAAAAACAAATCATTCTTTTTCAATAATTAATCCACTTTTCACATGTTATAAAAAGTGAATTGAATTCCTCATTTCTTGATAAAAGGATTTCTTTTTAATTTTTTAGATTAACTATAGTCATAGGAATGATTAAGTTTCAGAGCTACTGAATGGTAGAATCCACCCCATTGTTTTAGCACCCCCCTGAAATATCGATCAGGATAACCTATTGTGAATACCTTGGTTTTATTAAATATTATAGTTTTTGTCCTGCTACTGGCAGGCTTGTTTTTCACCTATCGAAAAGATTGGAGTCTCTCTAAAAAAGTACTCATCGGTATGGTGGTGGGTATCTTCTTTGGTTTAGGATTGAAAACGATCTATGGTGATAGTCCTGTAATCGAACATTCAATCGCATGGATTAACCTTGTCGGTAATGGTTATGTTCAACTATTACAAATGGTGATCATGCCACTGATCTTCGTTTCGATCTTAAGTGCTGTCGTGAAACTACACCAAACCACCTCTCTCGGAAAAATCAGTGTATTAGTCATTGGTATTCTGTTAATCACGACGGCGATTGCCGCACTGGTCGGTGCAGCTGTGACCAATTTATTTGGTTTATCTGCCGAAGGACTGGTACAGGGCACAAAAGAAGCCGCACGTTTAGCGACTATTCAAAGCCAATACATTGGGCAAGTCACGGATTTAGATGTCCCGAAACTCCTACTCTCGCTATTTCCGCAGAACCCATTTGCTGATTTGACTGGCGTTCGTCCTACCGCGATTATCAGTGTTGTCATCTTCGCTGCGTTTTTGGGCGTTGCTGCGCTCAAACTCATGGATAAAGACACCGTCAACGGCGAAAGAATCCGACATGGTATTGAAGCATTACAAGCCTTAGTGATCAGTCTGGTTCGTTTAGTGATGCAATTTACCCCTTATGGTGTATTGGCACTGATGACTAAAATGGTCGCTACAGCAAATCTGGCTGACATTGTAAAATTAGGTGAGTTCCTGATTGCTTCTTACCTCGGACTTGCGATTATGTTCCTTGTCCATGCGTTGCTTTTGTTATTTGTACGTGTCAATCCAATCGACTTTTTCAAGAAAGTATTCCCTGTATTGACCTTTGCATTTACCAGTCGTTCAAGTGCTGCCAGTATTCCACTCAATATTGAAGCGCAAACCAAGCAACTCGGCGTACCAGAAGGAATTGCCAGCTTCTCTGCTTCCTTCGGTGCAACAATTGGTCAAAATGGATGTGCGGGCTTATACCCTGCCATGTTGGCGGTAATGGTTGCGCCTACTGTTGGCATCAATCCACTTGACCCCTTATGGATTGCTCAATTGGTTGTCGTCGTTACCCTCAGTTCAATCGGTGTAGCAGGTGTGGGGGGCGGTGCAACTTTTGCCGCTTTAATCGTCCTTCCTGCAATGGGCTTGCCGATTACCCTAGTAGCATTACTGATTTCAATCGAGCCTTTGATTGATATGGGACGTACTGCTTTGAACGTGAATGGTTCAATGGCCGCAGGTACAGCGACCAGTCAGTTACTGGGGGTCAGAAATCCTCAACCAGACAATGATGCTTAAACTGATACAAGCATAAAAAACACACGGTAAATTTAACATTAAAAAAGGTTTGCCGTGTGTGATATCCAAATACATACTGATAAAAAATTCCTGCCCACAAAATCAATAAACAACCTGTTCAAAACCTTCGAGGAATTCATTCAATATGATGCATAATGATCAAGTCAATATTGACACTGACATTGTCGCCAATATGATCCATGAACAATTTCCACAATACTGCAATCTCGAAATAAAAAAACTAGATACCCAAGGAACCATGAACGCAATTTACCGTATTGGAGATAAATTAGCTGCCAAATTTCCATTACGTTTAATTGATAACAAGCTGTGCAACGAACAGATTCTAGCTGAAGCGTCCGCAATGAAGGAAATTTCACAATGCACAACCGTACCATGTGCTCAAATGATCGGGATCGGACAGCCCAGTATAGATTTTCCAATGCATTGGATCATACAAGATTGGCTTGAAGGCGATATTGCCACACCGATTGATTTTTCATCGTCCACATCCTTGGCTCAAGATATCTCAGATCTCATCCTAAACCTGAGATCAGCACATACACATCAGCGCCGTTTTGATGGCAAAGGACGTGGTGGCAATCTGACAGACCATGATGACTGGATATCAACATGCTTAAAGAAAAGTAAAAATTTATTAGATGTTGATATGCTTCACGCTATATGGGTACGTTTGCGCCAGCTTCCTCATAGGCAACGAGATGTCATGAGTCATAAAGATTTAATTCCTGCAAATCTACTAGTTCAAAATCAGCGGCTCATTGGCCTGTTAGACTGTGGCAGTTTTGGGCCTGCGGACTCAGCTCTCGATCTGGTTGCTGCATGGCATCTATTTGACTCCCCACGACGAGAACTCATCAAAGAAAATCTTCAATCGGATGATATTGAATGGAAAAGAGGTGCTGCCTGGGCCTTCCAACAAGCACTGGGGCTGGTCTGGTACTATGAGAAAAGTAATCCAGCAATGAGTGCGTTAGGACGATCAACATTAATTCGAATTATAAATGACCCTGACATCTAAACCGCCCTTCGATATGACAGCTAAAATAAAAAAGCCAACAGATTAACGCTGGCTTGTTTAGTGACTGAATCAATTACAACTTTAACTGTTGTAGGAGTGAACCCTCTTGCTTTGCCACCAAAGATTCACACAACTGGATTCGTTCCTTGGTCTGGTTTAAACCTCGTTCAACGCCCACCAACTCTTTGGTACGCGGTGCAAAGAAAGTGTTTAACTGTGTCACTTCTTGTTGTGAACATGCTGCGCCACTAAACAATGCAGGGAAACGTCCCGCAGAAGACTTGCCTAAGCGATCAAACACAGCATCGTGATTGGCTTCGAACCATGTCCACAATCCACCTTGCTCGCCGCTATAATTATTAATTGAGTTGATCACGGTACGAACTTCGCCGACTTTAACGCGTGAATCCAAAACAAGCTGACGTGCCAATGGTCGTGTTTCAGTCTGGTTGGCTGCGCCTAAAGCCGTGAGAATTGCAAGGCGCTGTGTCGGTTGTGTAATATGCTTTAATTCAGCCAATAATCGATCAAATGCAGGCTTGCCTTTGTCTTGTACACGGACTGCCAGAACGGTTGGCAATAATTCCGGTGTGAGCTGTGCAAAATTCAATTGCTTCTGAGCAAACAGTGCATCGGACTGTTTTAGAAATTGCTCACGGACTTCAGGCACTTGAATTTCTAATGCAAGGAATTGAGCCAATTCACTTCGCCACAAGCTATCTTCAGCTGATTCACCTGCTTTACTGACATAACCCAATTGCTTTAGCTTTGGCAGATATAAATTTGCTAAGACTTTTCTAAAATGCTCGCGTTCAGCTGCTGTTTTTAAGATATGGCGCTGGATCGTACTCAACTGCTGGAATAATGCAGTACTAATTTGACGACTGTCAGAAGAAGCGAATTTTTTTGCCACATCAACAACAGCCAAAACGTTAATATCACCATGATTAAATGCTGCAGAAACTGCATAAGCATAGGCCAACTGTTCAGTATTGGACAGTTTCCCTGTTGCCGCCGTTAAACGTGCCAACTCTTTTTCTGGCAAACTAAACTGGTAATAGCCTGCGGCATCGGCATTTGGAATATACCAGCTGTCTGGAGTCGCCCCTTTTAATTCAATCTTGGCTTCCGCTTGGTCGATCAGTTCACACTGAACTTTACTTGGCGCATTTGGTACTTCATAGCGTACACATAATGGGACGCCCCAGAGACTGTTGGGATCTCCTTTAGAGCCTACAGGTAGATAGCGCTTTTGCTTTACATTTAAGAAAACTTTGTTGCCCTGCTGCTCTAATGAAGTACTCACTAAAGGCACACCAGGTTGGTCAATAAAGCTTTTTACTGCTTTAGCGAACCGCTCGCCCTGACCGGACTGTTCGGCCAATGCGCTAATTAAATCATTGGCAGTCGCACTGCCATATTGATGCTTTTTAATATAGTTACGTACCCCTTGCTTAAACTTTTCCTCGCCCAAATAGCTTTCAAACATATTTAAAACAGCTGCCCCTTTTTGATAGGTAATCCCATCAAAAGCAGTTTGAATATCAGCATTGCTTAAAATCGGCTGGCGGATACGACGTACACTAACCAGACTATCACTTTTCATCGCACCTGCCGTATCGGCGACACGTTCCAGATCGGCATTAAATTCAGGGTGGAGTTGTTGGGTGATTTTGCTTTGCATCCACGTTGCAAAAGATTCATTCAGCCACAAATCATCCCACCACGGCATGGTCACCACATCTCCAAACCACTGGTGTGCTAATTCATGCGCATTGACATTAAATGAACTCTGCACAAAAGACACAGGAGAGTCTTTATCCAGCAGCATCAAATAATCTCTAAATGTGATCAGTCCAGGATTTTCCATTGCACCAGCAGCAAAGTCAGGCGCCGCAAGCAAATCTAGCTTGTCAAATGGATAACCAAAAGCAAAATAATCTTCTAAGGTTTTTAAAATAGCAGGCGTTTCAGATAAGGCATGCTGCATTTTTTCAGCCTTGCCATCGGGTGCAATTCCTCGCAGTTTGATTGTCTCTTTACGCCACTCAGTCGCAGCAATATCTGGGCCCGTCTGTACTTGCCAAGGGCCAACTGCCAGTGCCAACAGATAAGTCGGTAATGGCTTGGTCGGTGCAAAACTTAAAGTTTTCCAACCTGATTTTTCAGCCTGTTCAGAGACTGGATGGGTATTGGCAAAACCTGAATATTTGCTTGGTATAGTTAAGCGAATATTAAATGGCGTTTTAAACCGTGGTTCATCGAAAGATGGGAATGACTGACGTGCACTAATCGCCTCCATCTGGGTCATGACATAAGGTTTACCTTCAAATTCGATCTTATAAATACCATCCAGCTGCTGATCATAAGCGGCATTAAAATCAAGTACTAAACGATATTGCCCAACAGGTAAGGTCTTGGCAAACTTAATTACACTCACGCCATCGACTTCCGAAGCCTGCTCATATTTCGCTTTGGTTTTCTGTCCAGCTGCAGAGATAATACTAGCCTCTTTTACCGACAAAGATTTACCGTGAATCCACAGATGGTCGGTCGCTTGAGTAAGTTTTAAATGAATCGTGGTTTTGCCTGTATAACCTTTTTGAGCAGGATCAATTTTAAAGTCTAAATCATAAGATTCAGGCACAACCCATTCAGGTAATTTTCCAATCGGAATCTGTTCCTTGATATTGGATGCAAAAATTTGCGTTGCTGATAAAGAAAGTAAAGTTGTAAGTAATAATGTTTTTTTTAATGAAGGTTTGACCAACATAGGAGATCTATCCTCTGTAGTTTTTAAAATAAAAGACGCAGCAAATGGTGTGCCATTCCACTGCATCCACACATCATTTTTAGAATTTATAGTTAAACTCTAACCAAGCTTGACGGCCATAGAGAGGATAACCTGTTGCATAATAGGCCCATCCACCTGTGTAATCCAACTTATCCTTATCAAATAAATTATTTACAATAATCGAAGCCGATGCCTGAGATGAAATTTGATAAGTTCCACTCCAATTGACAACATACATCGGGTTCAACCAACCAGACTCATCGGCTTTCGGTAATTTTCCATAACGACTCAATAATACGGTCGACTCAAATGGACCGCGCTTCCAGCTCAGGCTGCTATTAAAGCGATCACGCCAATCAAGATTACTTTTATCCCAAAGTAAATCATCAGCAGGATCTTCTTTGGATTGCTGATATTTATTCTTCAGTGTACGACTAAAATTGACGCTCCACAGGAAATTACCCCAATGATCAGTTTTCCAGCGCAATTTACTGGTCAAATCGATACCACTAGAACTGACGGAAGCGGCATTGATTGGAACAATATTAATATTGCGAATCACATTCGGGTTAACCACAGCATCTGTAGGATTACGTTCAATCCGTGCAAGTGCATCTACACATTGCGTATCATTAATATTTCTACGTCCAGCACGACAATCAGCCTCAGTTTTAAGCAACTTGTCTGCACTGATGTTCGTCACTTGATCATCAATCTGGATATTCCAGTAATCAACCGATAAATCAAAAGTTTTAACAGGTGACCAGACAAAACCAAAACCATAAGATTTGCCGTTTTCAGGTTTTAAATCTTTGTTTCCGACTTTAATATAATCTGCGCCAGGGGAATACAATCTAAATTCACAATTACTTAATGGCTGTCCTGTTTGCTCACAGCGTAAATAATCCGTCGTACTCGAGTAATATCCTTTTTGTTTATTTAAGAATAAATAGTTCATGTCAGGGGCACGAAAGCTGGTTTGGTAATTACTGCGAAGTAATAAGGTTGGGTCTGGACGAAACTCCAGCCCTGACCCAAAAGTAAATTTATCAATACTATTATCCGAAAGCGCATAGCGATCATAACGTCCAGATAAAGTTAAATTTAATGGTTTTGCTAAAGGAAGGAACAACTCGGTTCCCAGGGCTTGACGCGAACGCGTCCCACCATATTCACCATAACTGGTTGTATTAAATTTACCCTGCTCAAAAGCTTTATCTGGTCTATTTTTAAAACCTTGCCGCCCAACTTCAGCAATTGCTGCCAATTTCGCCGTTCCCGCAGGTAACTCAAATACATCACCATTGGCAGCCAAACTCACACTTTGCACCCAAGAGCGATCTTTCTGCTCACTGCTCCCCCAAACTCTTCCGATCTCGTCTGGATTGAGAGGCTGGTTTAAACGTTTTAAATCTGGTGCGTAAATTGGAACACCATCTTTGTCTACCCCTAAACGTGAACCTAAGAAATATTCATCTATACCAGCAAGCTGATTGATCGGATTGCGTAAATTACTGGTATAAATCGAACCGTTGTATGCCGCTTCATAATTCCAGCTACTGTCAGCAATATCCCCTCGAATACCAAAATTTAAATTTGATGAAAACTCCTGCCATTTCTTATTAACTTTATTCAGGCCACCAAACTCCTCTGGTGCAAAAGCACGATTCCAGATTTCATAATTGCCTGAGTTTTGATTGAAAAAGTAGCCATTAGTTCCCAGCGAAGTCCATGTCGGTGAACGAGTATTATTCTGGATCTGATTTGCGCCAATGAGGATATCTGCAAATAATTGAGTTTTATCATTCAAGCTATAATCCAACCCCAAGTAACCATTTTGGCTACGATTTTGGGTTTGTACAGACCAATAAGTTGAACGTACACGATCACTGGTACAACGATCACCATTTTTAGCAAAGTTATGTACGGAACTCTTGAAAAGCTGCTCATATGCTTGGCAGCCATCCCCGCCAATGGGCAAATATTGTCCTGTCTCCGCATTCCGGCGTCCAACAATTGTTGTCGGTGCTTCACCTTTCTTTGTACTGGTAGACATGAAATGACGATCTGTTGCGAAAATCGGCTCACGCGCACTTAGTTCTAAGCCATAAACAAGGCTCAGTTTATCTAGATTATTACTGCCACTCAGTTGTAAGCGTAGATTTTCTCCGCCTTCTTTGGTAATACCAGCTTTGAGATTGATCTGTGTGCCATCCGTTTTCTTTTTCAGAATGATATTCACCACACCTGCAATTGCATCTGAACCATAAATTGCAGAAGCACCTCCATTTAAAATCTCAATCCGGTCAATAATTGCAGTAGGAATATTGGCCAGATTGACAAAATTAACATTGCCCTCATACGCTACAGGATAGTCCGCGACGCGATGACCATTGATTAAGGTCAAGGTATAGTTCGGTCCTAATCCACGTAGACTGATGGCATTTGCCGCAGGCGTTCGGATATTGCCAAAATCGGCGCCTTGTACAAACCCCGTGTTTTGGGCCAGATTATTTAAGGCATCAAAAGCATTGGTATAGCCTTGTTTTTCAATATCGGCAGCGGTAATCACGGTTACACTGGTTGGACCATCTTTTTGTGCTTTTGAGATACGTGAACCTGTGACCGCTACACGCACCACTTTATCCGATGTTGCCTTGCTTTGTGGCTGTTCTACATTGCTCTCAGCATAACTTTCTAATGGATGAAGGCATGCAATAAAGACAACAACAAAACAACCTTTGTTTTTAGCAGCCCCAAGATATTTCAAGTAATTTAGGTACATATTTATGAATGAATAAAATTAAGACCGACCTAATATATCCACTTTTATTTAGTTGATTTATACTCATTTTTTCTAGAGATATGTATGATTAAGATATACCAAAAGGTTAAGTCCTTATCATAAAAAATCAGAATAAATTAAAACCTTTTTCCAGAAATAAATTGAACTATTCAAAAATACCACATCAATGAACAAGCAAAATTTTTAAAACTATGACCGAACGACAAAAAACTTTGTTTATTTTCTGATAACATAGCTCGCAGCTAGTGAATCATGGATCACAAAAAGCCAAACCATCTACTCAGACAACTGACTTCACTCAAAATTTTAATCATTGATGCTGTAACTCATGACTATGAATATCCAACAGGCCCTTAATCACATTACCAAAAACATTCATCTTACCCAGCCTCAAATGGAAGATGTAATGCGCAGTATCATGCAAGGTGAAGCAACGGAAGCGCAAATTGGTGCACTGATGATGGGCTTACGCATGAAAGGTGAAAGTATTGATGAGATCACCGCTGCGGCACGTATCATGCGTGAGTTTGCCATCAAGATTGATGTCAGTGATATTCCGCATCTCGTCGACATCGTCGGTACAGGCGGTGATGGTCAAAACTTATTTAATGTTTCAACCGCTTCTAGCTTTGTGATTGCCGCTGCAGGTGCAACCATTGCCAAACACGGTAACCGCGGTGTATCCAGTAAATCAGGATCTTCTGATCTACTTGAGCAAATCGGCATTCAGCTTGACCTAGATATGCAACAAACTGAACGCTGCATCCGTGAAATGGGTGTAGGTTTCCTGTTTGCGCCCAATCATCATAAAGCCATGAAATACGCTGTTGGCCCTCGTCGTGAACTAGGAATCCGCAGCATCTTCAACTTACTGGGACCATTGACCAACCCTGCTGGTGTGAATCGTTTTGTGATTGGTGTATTTTCAGATGAACTTTGCCGCCCCATTGCTGAAGTATTAAAACAGCTCGGTGCCGAGCATGTATTGGTTGTGCATTCTAAAGATGGTCTGGATGAAATCAGCCTAGCTGCACCAACCGCGGTAGCGGAACTTAAAGAAGGTGAAATTACCGAATGGACGTTGAACCCAGAAGATGTCGGTATTGCCTCTCAAACCCTCACAGGCTTAGTGGTCAATAGTTCAGAAGACAGTTTAAAGCTGATCAAAGATGCTTTGAGTCGAGATAAATCAGAGGTTGGTGAGAAAGCCGCGAATATGATTGCACTAAATGCAGGTGCAGGCATTTACGTCGCAGGCATTACCAAAACCTATAAACAAGCTGTTGAGCTGGCTCAAGATATTCTATATGGCGGACAGGCCTTAGAAAAAATGAGTATCTTGGCTGAATTTACCAAGACATTGAAACAATATCAGGCAGACTAAGGACTTCTCATGATCGATATTCAAAATACCATTTTAGGTAAAATTGTTGACCGCAAACATGAGGAGCTTGCAGCACGTTTAAAACAACGTAGCTTGCATGATGTTGAACAGTGGGCTAAACAGGCCACCCCTGTTCGTGGTTTTGCCAATGCCTTACAACACAAACGTCCAGCCGTAATTGCTGAAATTAAAAAGGCTTCCCCATCTAAAGGCATCATTCGTGCAGATTTCAATCCTGCTGAAATTGCCCAACAATATGAACAAGCAGGTGCAGCTTGCTTATCGGTATTAACCGATGTGGATTTCTTCCAAGGTGCTGATGAAAATATTGCGATCGCACGTCAGCATTGTGCTCTCCCTGCTTTGCGTAAGGATTTCTTAATTGATCCTTATAATGTAGTTGAAGCACGTGCGCTGCAAGCAGACTGTATTTTATTGATCGTGGCATGTTTATCTGATCAACAACTGGAAGAAATGTCGAAGACTGCATTTGAACAGCAGCTTGATGTGTTGGTTGAAGTGCACGATGAATCTGAATTGGAACGTGCTTTAAAGCTGTCAGAACAATGCATTTTGGGTGTCAACAACCGTAATCTTAAAACCTTTGAGGTCGATTTAAATACCTCATTGCGTTTAAAGAAATTATTGCCTGCTTCTCGTATCTTGGTGACTGAAAGTGGTATTGCCACCCCTGCTGATGTAGACATGATGCAAGCCAACGATATTCATACGTTCTTGGTCGGCGAAAGTTTTATGAAGCAGCCTCGTCCTGATCAGGCATTTAATGAATTGTTTGGGCAACCTGAACAGATTTAAATTTAAAACTAGATATAAAACCCAATTGTTTATGATTGGGTTTTCTCTTTAAGACATATAAAGTTTAATAAGCCTTTCAAATTTAAAGCTCAGGAGTTCATTTGATTCACATCAGTAAGGAAGATTTAGTCTTCATCTTACCGTCAACATCAATGGCGTTTGCTTCGGAATACTAGACTCTCCTACATAAATGCCTAGCTTCATTGGAGCGTTCAAATATCTACTAACAAGCCCTTTATATTTTAATAATAATTTAACAATCGAAAACTTTCGTGAAAACTTGTACCCCAATAATCAATTTATAAATTATTATCATTTAACCTTAGAGGAAAAATTTGATGATTTTACAAACCATGCGGTAAGAAACAAGACATCTATTTTTTTCATATTTATTTTAAATATAAATTCCTTTTTTACTTATGAAAATCTTACAGAAAATACTGTATATGCTGAATATGTACCAATTACTTCTGTGGAATTTGCCTTACAAGAATTACTAAAATATATAGATTCTCTTCCATAAGACTATCTCTTTTTTGAATTAGATAAGACTCTATTAAGTCCATCCCCCTCTATAAAGACATTACAGTTCAAATCATCACAAATTCAGACTATAATTTTAAACCTCTCTCGTATCTTACCTATTTTTCTAACATTATGAGTAAACATGATTCATCGCTTTCTAAAGATCAGTTTAACTTACTGAAAGCCTTTAAAAAGCAAATCTCTAACCCTCAATCCAGTGCGATTGCGAAACAGGCTGAGCTAGCGAAAACTCAAGCTGCCGCTGAAGAATTGGAAGATACAGAACTTTTTAAAAAAGCCCTGCTTGGGGTCAAACCGATCGACAATCAGAACATTGCCGATACTAAAGTGACGCGTAGCAAAAAAGTCGATGCCCAGACCTTGGCAAAACGTGCAGCGGCAGAAGGTGGAGTTGAGCAAGAGCTTACAGAAATCTCGGATACTCAAGCAATCTTAAATCCTGTTGCCAGTCAGGCTGCCTTAAGCTATCGAATTGCAACTTTACAGCACAAAGTCTTTGAAGACCTAAAAGCAGGTAAAATTCGCTGGTTTGAAGCGGTGGATTTACATGGTTGTACGGTTGAGCAAGCCCGAGCAGCAGTTCTGCAAATCATTCAAATAGCAAAAGATGAAAACCAGAACGTCATTAAAATTGTACATGGCAAAGGTCCAGAAGCCATTTTAAAAACCTATGTCAACGGTTGGCTCAGACAGCACCGTGATGTACTGGCTTTCGTCAGTGCACCTGAAAATCAAGGCGGTACAGGTGCTGTTTTAGTGCTCCTGAAACGTGCCGAAAAGAACCCGAAATACACGCAATAATCTGCATTTATATCAAAATTAAGATTTTTAATCGTTTTCTGATACAATTGCCGTTTTTGTTCAACCCACCTAAGTGAACATTGTTATGTCTATGCAGCAATCGTACGCAAATATCTTAACTGCCGTTGGTGAAGACCTCAATCGCCCAGGCTTACAAGATACACCGATGCGTGCGGCGAAAGCGTTTTCTTTTTTGACTTCAGGTTATAGTAAAACCCTTGAAGAAGTTACAAATAGCGCACTCTTCCCTTCCGATAACCATGAAATGGTATTGGTCAAAAATATCGAATTTTATTCACTCTGTGAACATCATTTACTGCCATTTTATGGTCGGGTACATATCGCCTATTTACCTGAAGGTCAGGTACTTGGTTTATCTAAATTTGCACGTATTACGGAAATGTTCGCACGACGTCTGCAAGTTCAAGAAAATTTAACCCAGCAAATTGCTGAAGCAGTAGCAAAAGTCACGCAAGCACGTGGTGTTGCTGTTGTAATTGACTCAGCGCATATGTGTATGATGATGCGTGGTGTTGGCAAGCAAGAATCAACCACACGTACCGTTTCTTTTGTTGGTGACTTTAAAACTGACAAAGATGTACGTCGTGAGTTCTTAAGCGCTGTACCTGAAAACTATTAAGTTGAGCATCAGAGATGTCAACCATTCAGTTAGCAGGTTTTGGCGATTTAATCGCAAATGACGCAAGTATTGATTACCCTCGTCCCGATCGTCTGGTTCGAGGTAATCCTGAACGTTTAACCTATAGTTTATATGAACATCCACATATGGACTGCGGCATCTGGCAATGTGAAATTGGCGCTTGGAATATTCAATTTGCAGACAATAAACAAGAGTTTTTTCAAGTCATTGAAGGCACTGTCCGTATCCATGATGCGAAAAGCAATTCATTTATTGAAGTGAGTGCTGGCAATGCCGGAATTATTCCACTGGCATTTGTGGGTACATTTGAAGTTATTGAAAAAGTTAAAAAATACTATGTGATTGTTGAGGTTTGATCCTTATAAATTCTAGTGATCAAGCCTCGTTTAGACTTAAAAAAAACGGACATAGCCCAATCCCACCTTATTCCAGTCTTTATGATCTTGCTGTTCAAAATCCCAATTTAAGCGCAAGGCATGATTGCTATTTAAGCTATATTGAAGCTGTGTCCCCACTCTTAGATTCCATTGACTCAGGTCTTGCCAATACGGCAGTTCAACTTGTACCACGCTATTGATATTGTCTGACCACTGATTCATACATCCTAAAGTTGGTCCTGCCCCAACACGCCAGCCCTTATCCAAAGCCTTTCCGCCTTGAATATGGCTTTGTAGCTGCGCATAACACAAATGTCGACGATCATAATCGGCCGTGCTATAGCCCACTTGCATGTTCAGATTCATCACCCCATGTTGGGCATCTTCACTAAACTGCCCATTTTCAATGGCTTCCTGCTTCCAGCCCAAATTAAAACCCCACGTTAATGGTGATTTAAACGGTTGAATGGGGTTATAGGAGTTGACCGATAAAAGATCTAAATGTTCGAGCTTGAGTTTGTCATCACGGTATTGCAGATTGCCGTCTAAAAATAATAATTGTGCACCTGTACGATAGCCACCTTGCGGATCAATCAAGTCGTGATAGGCTTGACGATGCCCAAGTTCAATAAACTTTTGTCCTTGTAACTCACCCACATTCACCGAAACATTGCGTGCATGATGACCTTCCACAGGTTGTTTTTTCGGACGTATCGGTTCTTGGCGCTGCTTATCAATATCAATTTGACTACGCTGTGCAAGTAACTGCCGTAATTGCGGCTGGGCAAAATCAGCATCAATCTGTTGACTGATATATTGCAGATATAAATCATCGTAGGCCATTTCTAAAATCTTGGCCTGATCTTGTGGCTGATAGGTGTTTAAAATGGGTTGAATTTGATCAATCTTGGTAAACGCAACTTGATGAGCAACCTTGGCCAAAGGCGTACCATGTTGTTTGGCTTGTGCAAGCAATTGTGTTTCGAGTGCAGGGCGATAAACCACTTCCTTGACCAAATTCTGTTGATCAACTACTTTCAGGGTTTCAATTGGAATGGCGGCATAATTGAACTGCTGTTTTAGGTTTAAATTAGGGCGAACCAAGTCAATCAAACCCAATAAACGATAAGCACAGTTATCGCTGACAAAATAATAAGGGAAACTCACATGCTGCATTTCCCAAATATGTTCAACCAAAAAGCGGGTTTCTTCTGGTGTTAAATTGAGTTCATATTCCCATAAATCACGGCTTTCAAAATCACCATATTCTTTTACTTTGCGATAGTACGGCATCAGGGAGTATTCACCAGGATACTGCCCTGTCAAACCTTTCCACGCATAAGACCAGTTATCCTCGCCTCTGACTGTGGCCGCATAATTTACCGCATAGGACACCAAGTTTAATTGCTTCTGATCTTTAGGGTCTAAACGCAATAAAGTATGCCCAAACATCGAACTTGGATTACCCATAAAATCTGTGGCATAGATCAAAGTGGCTTTATGTGGCTTGATTTGATTGATCCAGTCCTCAAATTCATTGCAGTTGGCTGGAGGAAGTTGTTGAGCCTCGATATTCAGCTGTTGCATCAGCCAACGGCTACGGGCTGGAAATTTACAACGAATGGATTGGTTATCTACCGTCTCAAGAAATAAGGCGTGAATATCAGCGTGTAATTCGTGCTTTAAATTGGTTCTACCATCTTTTGCATAAAAATAGCCGCTGTAAGCAACTTCACTGTTTTGCTTATTGTCGGCATACATCAAGCGTAGCCAAGTGGTCTGCTGATCTAATTGTTTTTGATTGGCCAGATTCAAATAAGTCTGAACATCAGATTCACCCGCTGCATGGACAAAGTGAGACAACAACGATGCAAACGCAAAAGTAGCTAATTTCATTCAATCGTAATTTTTAAAATAATCAGAATCAGTATAAGAAAACCCTGCCATCAAGACAGGGTTTTATCGTGCCGCAATTAAACGTATGCTTTGAGCACAGCGTCTTTTGCCATCACACTTTGTAAAGCATCTAAAACTTGTAGTGAGTTGGTATTTTTACTTGAATAAATTTCAGCAAAGTTTGCTTTAGACACAGCAAAGAAACGTGCTTTGTCATTGGCTTTAATTTGCATTAATTCAGCAAGAACATTTAAGCTTTCACCTTGACCCACCGCCATATCACGCGCTAAAGACTCAGCATTTTCATTGGTGAAGGTCACGACTTGAGCGGTAACAGTACCACCTTGACGGCATCCTAAAGTACCAAATGTAATACCTAGTAATTGGTTAGTAAAGATACCATTGGTTGTTGCAGCAAGAATTTTAGGACCAACGCCTTTTTTACCCGCCCAAACTTGTGTACCCACACCACAACCGACATCATTGTCAGCCATTGCAACAGTTGAACCAGCAGCTAACAAAGCAGCTAATGCAATTTTTTTTAACATAGGAACGATCTCCAGCAAGAATTATATTTCGCTATTCTTATCACTATTGTATTGTGTAATCCTTTTTACACATGAATTAAAATAGCGAGCTTAACTTGTTTTAGCAAACAAATTTTGAAATATATCTGAAATATTCATAACAAAAAATTAGACAACGTCTCTTAAAAGAACCTCAACCGACTTAATTTAACTTCCAAGACCCATTTTTATCTCTCGTACCCAAGATTTTTAATACCAAAACCAGACTGAGTAATAATAATAGATACCATGACCCCAACTTGCCCCAGCCGACTATATGCCATGCGTCCACTTGGCTTGGATACAGCCAAATTTTATAAAAGGTACTAATATTTTCAGCAATCCAGATCAGGAAAGCGAGCACAAGTAAAACGGGTAACATCGGGATTTTAAAATGACGTTGCTCAAGTTGAAAAGACAGCTTGGTTTTCCAGAAAATCAACACGCTCCAAATAAATAATCCAACACGAATATCTGGAATAAAGAATTTGGTCATAAAGTTAAGATACGACAATACAGCCAAGCCTAGCATATTACCGAAACTGGGAAGCTTTTCGAAAGAGACATGATAAAGTCGTAAAGAACGGGCAAAAAAACTACCAACCGCTGAATACATAAAACCAGCAAACAAAGGCACAGTGAGTATCTTGAAAACAGCTGGCTGAGGATATTGCCACGATGCGATAGCGGGATGTGTCAAAAAGATTTCCATGCCCATTGCCATGATATGGAATAATGCAATCACCTTCGCTTCTGCCCATGACTCCAGTTTTAAGTAAATCAAACAGGCCTGAATGATTAGCGCGTAAAAAAGTAAATAGTCATAACGAAAAAAACCATAATATTCATGGCTTCCCATCGGTGCACTAATTGCAAATGCAATTAAAAGCAACAATCCAAATAAGGCAGCCGAAGCTGCCTTAGTGATAAAATTAAGGGGTAAAACAATCAACTGCACGAAACTGATCCTAACGTGTTAGACCTTGAAGTATGGTTTAAATATCAGCCTAAATATTTGGCACTGTATTCATGTACAGTATCAACAAAAATCTTTGGCTGCGCAGGATCAACCCATTGGGTAATACCGTGACCTAAATTTGCGATATAACCCGTTTTTTCACCGTTGGCATAGGCATCATCCAGCATTGCTTTGACTGATTTTTCAATTGAAGCAGCTGAGCCATAAAGCACGGCAGGGTCTAAATTACCTTGTAAGGCCGCGCGACCAGCAATCACATCACGTGCAGTATAAAGTGGTGTGGTCCAATCCAAACCAAATGCATCTGCCCCCGTCTTCAGCATCGTCTCTAACCATTGCCCACCGCCTTTGGTGAAAACAATAATTGGAATACGACGGCCATCTTTCTCGCGTTGCAGACCTGCAATAATCTTGGTCATATAGTTCAATGAGAATTCAACATACTCTCTATGCGCAAGCGCACCACCCCAGCTATCAAAAATCTGAATCGCTTGTGCACCTGCATCAATTTGCGCATTCAAATAATCAATCACTGAATCAGCCAAATGATCTAGCAAAGCATGCAATACTTCTGGCTGTGCATACATCATGTTTTTGGTAAAACGGAATTCTTTGCTTGAACCACCTTCAATCATATAGGTTGCTAAAGTCCACGGACTTCCCGAAAAACCAATTAATGGCACTTGTCCATTTAGCGCAGAACGAATGGTCGAAACTGCATTCATCACATAAGCTAAATCAGACTTAGCATTGAGCTTTGGTAAATTCGCCACATCCTGTTCAGTACGCACTGTTTTATGAAATTTTGGCCCTTCACCTGTTTCAAAATATAGGCCTAAACCCAATGCATCGGGTACAGTCAAAATATCTGAAAATAAAATCGCAGCATCCAGTTCATAACGGCGCAATGGTTGCAACGTCACTTCACACGCAAATTCGGTATTCTTACATAAAGATAGAAAGTCTCCTGCCTGCGCACGAGTTTCACGATATTCTGGTAAATAACGCCCTGCTTGACGCATCATCCATACAGGTGTGGTGTCTACAGGTTCACGTAATAAAGCTCGTAAAAAACGATCATTTTTCAACGGTGTCATTACCAATCTCTAAATTCTTTCATGTAGAGCGCATCATAACAAAGTTATTCAGGAATTTATAACCGCAATGCCTCACAAAAGCCCTCCCTTCAAATAAATTTCGCTTTTACACAAAACTGCTACTGCAAGCCGTATTATTTTCTGTAATACTTGCAATATCTTATATCTCAATATGAATAATTCTTAAGGTTGAATTACATGTTTGTTCGCTCATTACTCGCTATGAGTTTAAGTTGTATTCTTACTAATGTTGCTTTTGCTGCGCCAACAACTGAGCAACCATTGAATCCCAAAAAAGTCGCAGGTTCAGTACAAGATCCTATTGATCCTTTAGCTATTGACCGTTCCACTTCTGCTGTTGCTGCTGATCCAGCCTCTAGCGTTGCTGCGCCAGCAACATCTGATCCTCAAGTGAATACAGGTGCTGCATCCGTCGTCTCTCAAAAATTAGAAAATACACCAGATACAGCAGCGGCTGCGCCTGCCGCTAAAGTTTCATGGACATTGGACAGCATCAATAATGCTGAATGGCCTGAAACTTTACCCAAAGGACAGCTTCCAGCCTATGCACGCGCTCATGTGATGCTGAATAACGCGCATGCTTCACCAGGTGCAATTGATGGTTCAAATGGTAAAAATACTTTAAAAGCCATTGCATCATTCCAGCAAATGAATGGTTTAACGCCAACAGGTCAACTGACTAAAGAAACATGGGATGCCTTGGTTGCGAAGCAAACCAAACCGGCTTATGTTGAATACACCCTCACCGATGCTGACTTTAAAGGCCCGTATGCGGATTCAATCCCGTCAGACTACGCCTTACAAGCAAAAATGAAAGGTTTGTATTACACCCGCGTAACAGAAATGTTAGGTGAAAAATTCCATATGGATGAAAATTTCTTAAAGAAACTGAATCCAACGGCAACCTTTAAAAAACCTGGCGAGAAAATCATTGTTGCCAATGTCCGCAATGATTTACCAGAAGATATTCATTTGATCGTTGCGCACAAAGGTGCAAGACAGCTGTATTTATTCAACAGCCGTAACCAGATGATTGCTTCTTTTCCTGCAACAATTGGTAGTTCTGACACGCCTTCTCCAACGGGTACCTATAAAGTAGTCGGTGTTGCTCGCAACCCGTACTATAGCTACTCACCATCGAACTTTGTACAAGGTAAGAACCTTAAACCACTCACTTTACCACCTGGTCCTAACGCGCCAGTGGGGAATATCTGGATTGGTTTAAGCAAGAAATCATTTGGTATTCATGGTACACCAAACCCATCGTTGATCTCTAAAACTGCATCACATGGTTGTATCCGTTTAACCAACTGGGATGCGAATGATTTAGGTAATAAAGTACGCTCAGGCGTGACTGTAAAATTCTTGGAATAATGTAAAAATTATTTGATAAAGACCGAAGATCAACATCGATCTTCGGTTTTTTTATCGCTTAAATATTTTGCTCTATGTTGGGTAGAGGCTGATAATAAATCTGATTGCGGCCTAATTGCTTCGCACGATATAAGGCTTTATCTGCTGTATCAATCAAAAGCTCCTGACTAATTTTTGGATTGCCATTAAAAACAGTTATCCCCAAGCTAATGGTCACATGATTTGCGACTAAGGATTTTTCATGAGGAATCATTAAACGGTCAATTGCTCGATAAATATTGGTTGCTACAGCATAAGCTCCTTGAGCTGAAGTCTCTGGCAACAAGACCACAAACTCCTCTCCACCATATCGTGCAATAAAATCCATATGCCGAATTGAACTTTTGATGCTTTTCGCGATAGCCGAGATCACCTGGTCACCCATTTGATGCCCATAAAAATCATTGTAATTTTTGAAAAAATCAATATCGATAAAGAGTACCGATAATGATTTGCGCTCCCTACAAGATAAATCATAA
>NZ_BBTF01000057.1:0-18798 GCF_000876115.1 Acinetobacter sp. NBRC 110496 | reverse complement strand
TCTCTAATTAGTAATATTGTAGTTTCAAGCTTGAGTACAACAGGTATTTTTTTGATAATAGATGTAGAAAAGTAGTGGAATTTTAAAGTTTTTAAACAATAGAAATTTAATAACATGAATTGATTATGGATTTACCAACTCTTAAATTTTTTAACTGATATTATTGTTATATAAGATATTTTGGTTCTTTAAGATTAATTACTAATAATTGTTAAAAAATTATCGATTTAAGGTTGTTAGGGTGCTTTATGGCTAGACCTCTAAGAAAGGTTAATAGGGAAGGTGTTTTATACACTCGGCGTAGTATTGTTGAATGTGAGATTGATGAACTAGAAAAAATCAGTCATGAGGAGATTGTTGCCAGAAGTATTATTTGGCCAAAATCAATTGAGGGTTTTATATCAAGTGAAACATTGCTCTATTTTATTCGAAATACTGATAATTCTTGGCTTCGTGAAAAGTTACTCCTAGCTCTCTTAGAAAGAATACATCGTAATCTTCCTAAACCTCATAGCCTAGATGGAAGAACTTCTTCCTTAAGTAATATGGAAATCCGCGATAAAGTTCGTGATGATTTTATCGATTTACTATTAGTGGATCAGGATAGTTATGAGGAGCGTCTTGATTATTTTGAAGTCAACTTTAACAGCGCATTAGCTAAAGACCGAGTTGATGCACAAAATAAAATTCAAAATAAAGATAATCTCACTCAAGGATTATATGGTGAAGATGAAAATATCTTACCAGAGGTTGAAAATGCGTTAGAACCCTATGATCCTTTTGATGCAAATGAACTTGACAAAGAATATTACCGACGAAGTCTACATGAGGCGATTAATGTTTTATCACCACTTCAGCAACGTATTGTCGTAATGTGGTGTCACGATATACCCATTATTTCGAAAGATCCCAATGAAATGACAATCACTAAAACGTTGAAGAAGTCAGATAAAACTATTCGCACGCACCGTGATTTTGCGCTTGCAATATTGCGTAAACAACTAGAAAATAAGGAGAAATTTTAATGAGAGATCAAAATATTTCTCGTGAGGATGTACTGAGAGACTTCTCAGTAGAATTTGATTCTAGTAAAGATATCTTACTAAAGTATCTCATAGAGTTTCCTGAATATTCTAATGAATTAGTCGATCTGTCACTCGAGCTGTCTCGTGAAATTGATGACTGTGTACCACTTACCCCAGATGATGAAATAAGTATTGAGTCTGCTTTGGATCGATTTCGTAGGGGGCTTACCCAGCAATCGGAACAAATAGATATACCTCCACAGCGTTTCTCAAATGCAGCAAAGTTATTAAATCTTCCCAAACAAGTTTTAATGGCTTTTGGAGTAAGAAGAGTTGAACTGTCATCTGTTCCATTACATTTTATTAATAGGCTTGCGATAGTTCTACAGGTAACGACTGCTCAGTTGAAGGCCTTTCTTGCACTACCACCACAAGCACAACATAGCCGAAGTTATAAATCTAATGTAAAACCAACTGCGCCAAGCAAGGTATCTTTCGAAAAGATTCTTCATGATGCACTTATTCCAGAAGAACGAATTCAAGAGATAATAAATAGAGACGAATGATATGGATGCTATCGAGATCGCTCGCCAGCGCGCTGACAAACTACATCATGAGGCTGTAGGCAGAGGGCTAGATCCTTGGAACTCTTATGCTTTTGCTGTTGCTGAAGCTGCGTTTCGAGATATTGACGTAGAGAAGTGTTTACAATGTTCCGATGAATTAAATGGCGCACGGGCGTTCTTTGATAGCACATATAGATTAATTACACATGAGGATTTTGGTTCATCTTTTGAACAGGCATTTCTTGTAGCGCATGAAATTGGTCATGTTGAGCTAGGAGATGATACACAAGATGAATATGTTATTAGTATTGACCCTAGCCGTACAGCAGAATCTGAACTATCAGGAATAAGTCGCGTTGTGGATTATAACCATCGACAACGACGTGAAGTTCAGATGGATCTTTTCGCCCGAGAATTCTTGCTTCCGCGTTCAGTTGTTAAAAAAATGCATCTTGAATGCCATATGACTTGTAGTGATATCGCTAGTAAGCTCGGAGCACCTTTTGAGGTTGTTGCACAGCAAATGCTTGATGCAATGCTGTTGCCTATGGTTGAAAATAAACCACAAGAAATTGATCCAGAGATGCCTCTCAATGAAAAGCAGAATGATGCAGTAAATCATAGAGGTTCTGCTTTTTTACTTCAGGCTGGTCCAGGTACAGGTAAGACTCGAACTCTCATAGCAAGAGTTGAAAGTTTGCTGAATGAAGAGGTTGATCCTCGACGGATATTGTTATTAACCTTCTCGAATAAAGCAGCTGCGGAAATATCAGAACGTATCGCACGAAAGCAGCCCCATGAGGCAGCGGCTCTTTGGATAGGGACTTTTCATGGGTTTGGCCTTGATCTGCTTCGTCGATTTCATGATTTATGTGATTTACCAGCGGAACCCCGCTTAATGGATCGTTCAGAGGCTGTAGAACTTCTGGAAGAGGAGTTCTTACGTCTTAATTTAAATCATTATCGTGATTTGTACGATCCTTCTCAAAATATTGTCGATATTTTGAATGCTATTTCCCGGGCAAAGGATGAGGTGATAGATGCATTACAGTACCGAATTCTTGCAGAGAATATGCTAGCAAAGGCCAGTAGTGCAGAAGAACGTGAAACTGCTGAACGAGCATTAGAAGTTGCTGTAGTATACGAAGCTTATGAAAAGATAAAGAAACAAGAAAATTGTTTAGATTTTGGTGATTTAGTGATGCTACCAGTACAACTGCTGGAGGCTAATGCAGAGTTACGTCAACAGTTGCAGCATGATTATCTGCATGTATTGGTGGATGAATATCAGGATGTTAATAGGAGCAGTATCAGGTTATTAAAGGCTCTCAAACCATATGGTGATAATCTTTGGGTCGTTGGTGATGCAAAGCAGTCAATTTATCGGTTTCGTGGAGCCTCGTCATTTAATATATCGCGTTTTTGCGTGGATGATTTTCCCGGGAGTGTAGGTCAATCACTGAAAATTAATTACCGCTCTGCTTCAGAGATCGTGACATCATTTTCAAGCTTTGCATCAGATATGAAAACAGGCGGTACACACAGTGCTCTTACTGCAAATCGCCCTGCATCAGGTTTTCTTCCGGAAATACGAACAGTAGAAAGTGGTGACCTGGTAAGTTCCGCTTTAGCTGAATCAATTAATAAAATGTGTGATCTTGGTTTTAAGTATCGAGATCAAGCAGTTTTGTGTCGGGGAAATGACAAGCTCTCAGAATTAGGGCGGGATCTGGAACGATTGGGAATTCCGGTATTATTTCTGGGTAGCTTATTTGAGCGACCAGAAATTAAAGACCTTATAGCATTGGTCTCTATTTTGACAGATAAACGCGCTTCCGGATTGATTCGTATTGCATGTTGTACAGAATTTAAGATGCCAATGGAAGATGTCACTCAAATTCTAGAGCATCTACGCACAAGCGAAAGAGAACTTTGTGACTGCGACATATCATTGTTAGCTTTATCCCCAGAGGGATTATCTTCACTTGAAAAATTAAAAAATGTACTACAGGGTTTTAGTAATCACTCACACCCTTGGAATGTTTTAGCGACTGTGCTTTTCGATCGCACACGAATGATAGCTGAAATTGCAACATCAGAGTCTGTTGGAGGGAAAGCTGAAGGAATTGCTATTTGGCAGTTTATGAATTTTGCTCGGCAACAACTTAAAGGTAGTGCCTTTCCCATAGTAAAAATGATAATGCGAATACGTCGTTTACTTAAGCTTAACGATGATCGTGATCTCAGTCAGCTTCCGACAGCGGCCCAAAATATTGATGCAGTCAAATTGATGACGATTCATAGTTCAAAAGGTCTTGAGTTTCCTGTTGTTCATTTAAGTGGGGTTAATAAAGATACACTACCTGGCTCATATAGACGGACAAAATGTCCACCACCTGAGGGTATGGTTGCTGGTGGTAAAGGTTCATCTAATGATGTAGCCAGAGAAGCTCACGACAATGAGCAAGAATGTCTTTTTTACGTAGCAATGTCACGTGCACGAGAAAGACTATTTTTTTATGGTGCAAGGACTAAAGGTCAGAAAAAAATCCAACGTCCACTTTCTGGTTTTTTGGAAAGGATTGGCCCTGTTTCGCACATAAAAACTCTCCCAGTATTACAATTACCAATAGCGCCGGAAAGTATCCCATTAGTAGTGGAATTTCAGGGAGATGTAAGTTTCAGTGCTAATGCTTTAGATTTATATGATAGGTGCCCTAGACGGTTTCTATATACTCATCTTTTATGCATTGGTGGTCGTAGACAAGAAACTGCATTCATGCAAATGCATGAAGCAGTACGCGATGTATTTCAAGCATTAATTGGCTTAGATAATGATCCTTCAATAAATTGGAAACCTATGTTGGAGGCTACTTTTGAAAAGTTTGGTTTACATGAGCATGGATACGTAAGTGATTATCGTAATATCGCTGAGATGATGCTCAATTTTTTTATCCAGTCCAGAAATGGAGCAATTGTTGAAGTTTTTGATAAATTAGTTTTGAATGTTGCAGGTGTAAAGATAACAATTCATGTTGATGAAATGCTGCTACGAGATGATGTGCGTACGTTACGCTGTATCTTTACTGGTCATGCACCTAGTTCAGACCCAAAAAATATAAAATATGCAGCATTTTCCCTTGCTGCAAAGAGTACTTTTCCTGATTCATCTGCAGAATTGGTCTATTTAGCCGATAATAAGGTTTACCCTCTCGACTTTAAACCAAAAGCCCTAAACAATTTTGAAGACAAATTACGAGAAATTTTCATTCGTATCCGTGGTGGTGATTTTAAAATAGCAGATTCAGCATTTAGCTGCCCTAATTGTCCTGCGCTATTTATTTGCGGTAGAGTCCCGACCGGTATCATAAAGAAAAATTTTTAAAATAAATTATAAAAAAATTACCGACGATGCTTTGTCGGTCCGATTAAAGAGATGTAGCCAGAAAATTCCTTCTGGTCAAAACTTTAAGAGGTGTTTATATGAATCCTATTCAGGATGATTTTGATGATGTTGGCGAAGCGGTTCGTGAGAACCGTCCGTTAAAAGCTGCAAATGGATATCGCATTAGTGTTGGAATAGACAATGTGAATTTCCAACAGGCTTTTGTTTCTGATCCAGTGCCTACAGGGCGGCAGATATTATCTGTAGTAGGGCTTGATGATCGGGATGAGGTAACTCTTTATGCGATATTACCATCTGGTGAATTTGAAGATATTCGATTAAATGAAACTTTTGACTTGCGTGGGCGAGAAGTTGAACGGTTTATTGCTTTTCGTACGGATCGGGAATTCAAACTAACACTTGATGGTCGTCAGCTTAAATGGGGCAGGTCAGCTATTGAGGCCAACAACTTGTATGTATTGTCAGGTATTAGTCCAGATCAAGCCGTATTTTTGGAGGTGCGAGGTGGTACTGATCGCCTTATTGAACCTGATGAATTGCTGGATCTTACAGCTCCTGGTATAGAGCATTTTATTACAGCTAAACGACCAGTTCAGGGTTACACCATCACTATTAATTCTCTTGATGAATCAGTACCTAATAAGCAAGTCACATTTGAACAGGTTGTCCAACTGGCATTTCCTAATGACCCAATCGGATCAAATATTATCTACTCTATGACTTATCGTCATGCAGCATCTAGACCAAATGCTGGTGAGCTTGCGGAGGGTGGGGTTATTGAAGTTAAACATCAGGGGACGATTTTCAATGTCACAAAAACTATTCAATCTTAATGATGATTTACGCCAGCTTCGTGAAGCTGGCTATCATGTGCAAATTATTGCCGGCTTCCTTGTTATGAAAGAGGTACCTTATGTAAATGCACAAAAATGCGTTCGCAAAGGTACCCTTGTAACATCATTGGATCTTGCCGGTGATAATACACGTAAACCTGGGTGTCATGTCATGCATTGGGATGGGGAATATCCTTGTAAAGCTAATGGAATGCCTATAGATGAAATTCGCCATGTAACTCAGCACATGGATTTTGGTCATGGTATTACTGCTGAACATAGCTTTTCAAGTAAACCAGGTCCAGAAGGATACCCAGATTACTTTGCTAAAATGTCTACCTACGCGACGATTTTGTCTGGTCCAGCAGCGGTATTACAGCCAGGTATGAGTCCAAAGATATTTCGTGCTCCTGATGAAACTGAAATTGAAAGCATTTTTAATTATATTGATACAGCTTCTGATCGTGCCGGGATAGGCAAACTTTCAGAAAAGCTAGAAAGCGAGGTTGTTTCAATAATTGGAACTGGGGGGACTGGAAGTTATATTATTGATTTAGTTTGCAAAACTCCCGCACATGAGATACGTCTGTTTGATGCGGATGAGTTTTTACAGCATAACGCTTTTCGTGCTCCTGGTGCTCCCTTATTACATGAGCTGCGAAATGCGCCACTGAAGGTCAATTATTTCAAAAATATTTACGACCGAATGCATCGTAATATTGTTGCGAATCCAGTTAGCTTGAACTCTACCAATCTTGAATTATTAAATGGAACTTCGTTTGCGTTTATTTGTATTGATGCTGGTGAAGATAAGAAAGCGATCATTCAGAAATTGGAGTTACTTGATATACCTTTTATTGATGTTGGAATGGGAATAGAGTTCGTAAATGGTAGTCTTGGTGGCATTTTGAGAGTGACAAGTAGTACTCCTGATAAACGCGAACATATCCATTCAGGACGTATTTCATTTGCTAGTGTTGGTGAGAATGATCTTTATGCATCTAATATACAAGTCGCTGATTTAAACTCATTAAATGCGGCTTTAGCTGTAATTAAATGGAAAAAATTGAGAGGCTTTTATAGAGATTTGGAGAATGAACATCACTCTACCTACACTACGGATGGAAATATGTTACTGAATGGGGATCTGACATGCTGAAAATTAAAAAGCTAACAAACCATTTTATCCGTAATATCCCACGTGAAATCGATACAGGCGTTTTATATATCTCAATGGAATATGCAACAGCAGTGCATAGCTGCTGTTGCGGCTGTGGAGAACGGGTTGTTACTCCATTATCACCAACCGACTGGAAAATGATTTTTGATGGCGAAAGTGTTTCACTGACGCCATCTGTTGGGAATTGGAATTCTGCATGTCGTTCACACTACATTATTAAACAAAATGTAGTAATTGAAGCTGGTAGTTGGAGCGAAGATCGAATCACAGCAGAAAGAAAGAGGGATAAATTAGCTAAGACTCATTATTATCAATCTATGGCTCAACCAGAGAGTGAAGTAAATAATAATGAAAAAGAAGCTACCTTTAGAAAACCGCCTGAGAATAAAGGTATTTGGGATAGTTTGCGTAGATGGTCACGAAAATTAATTAATAAAATTGATTAGTGAAATAGGGATAATCTCTCCATGAGTCAGACAAATCCGAAGTATAGTTTTTCATATTTTCCCTGTTTAAAGCAGGGAGAATATTAGCTAACTAAAACTAACATAATATACTCTATGCAAATCTTTTAAGATCAATAGCATAATACTTTATGAAAAGCCCACTTCTACTCGAATTGTCTTTTTTATGACAACTTATGTGTCCTTCAGGCACTGTTGCAAATAATATTAGAAATGAATTGGGTTAGAAATTAAAAAATAATTTTCAGCAAGACTTTTATTTATCATAGTCTTGCTGAATTATTAAGATTAATTTATATATTTATAGTAAGAAACACATAACAAATAATAACCTCAAAGAGGTATTTGGTTATCGAGTATTTCTTTCAGAATATATAAGACTACTATCCTATATAATTCAATATTTGAGTTTAAAGAAGCTTAAAAATATTTTGTAAAGTTTGGATAAACCAAGTTCGAGCTTCTAAATCATCTCGATGGTTATACCAATTAACACTGACGTTAAAGGGTTTTACGGCAAAGGGTAATTCAAAAACATTTACCTCACTGTTTCGTTCATACACTTTTGCAGCACGTGAGGGTAAAGTAACCAACAATTCAGAACTGCTCACTACATCTTGTAAGACACTAAAATGTGGTAGCTCTAGCATAATTTCTCTTTTTAAACCTAACTCTTTCAGTCTTTGATCAATTTCAATATGCCCTGTAGAAGATTTAATAGCAGCATGTTTCTCCCGTAAATATTGTTTTAAACTGGGCTGCTGTTGTATACGGGGATGTTGTTTATGCGCTATACACATATACCGCTCTTCAAATACATTACGTGATTCAATTCTAGGCATAACGGTATAGCTACTATTAAACACGGCAACATCTAAAGAACCATCAACAAGCCATTCTTCAACTTTACTTGATCTGATTTCTTCGATTTCAATCTTAATAAAAGGTGCTTCTTTTGAAAGATACTGAATTAAAGATGGTAGCAAACATATTTCTCCCAAATCCGATAAACCCAGTCGAAATATTCGAGTGGAAGTTTTAGGATTGAAATTTTGAGAGGCAGTAATTGCTACTTCAATTTCTTCTATTGATTTGCTAAAGCTAGGATATAAGCTTTGTGCTAGTTTAGTTGGCTTAACTCCAAACTTATCACGTTCAAATAAAGGATCATTTAGAAATTTACGTAAACGATTTAGATTATAGGTCACAGAGGGCTGACTTAAATTCAATCGCTCAGCAGCATGACTGATATTTTTAGTCTCATAAACAATAATAAAAACTTTAATAAGGCTTAGATCAATCAATTTGAATATCTCGATGATATTAGGGAGGATTCCCCTCCCTGATTCACTTTTAGACTTGTACTACAGTGCGTTTCAATCTTGTTTTCTTTAAGCGGAAGTGGATCATCGATACACTGATAACAGCAATGATACAAGGAATTGCAAGAGCAATAAAATTATATTTGATCGGTAAACTTAAACTCAGTAACCAGCCACATAAAATTGGCCCTAGGATAGCTCCTAAACGTCCAATTCCTAAGGCCATGCCTAAACCCGTTGCACGTATATTAGATGAATAAAATTGAGACATATAAGCCAGTAATAAAATTTGTCCACCAATTGAAGCCGCTCCCGCAATTGCAATACAAATATAAAGAACAAAAGTCGGTAGACTGTAACTGAGGAGAAATAAGGCAATAGCGCCACTCATAAAGAGTGTACATAACACTTTGGCTAGATTAAAACGGTCAGCGAAATAACCACCACCAATTGCACCTAACATCCCCCCAATATTTAGAGCAAAAAGGAAAAACAAGCTCGTCGATAAATCATAACCTGCTTCAACCATCAGTTTTGGCAACCAGTTTCCTAAGGCGTATACCAAAACTAAGGCCATAAATACACTTCCCCAGAATAAAAGAGTGATTGGACCACGATTTTCTGTAAATAGATCTTTTACTGGGGTTTTAGAGGAAGTTTGATTAGCTTGATGCAGGCTAATGCTCGTTTGGGTAGTATAAGTAATATTACTGTCAATTTGCTTGAGAATATGAATTGCTTGTTCAGTTTTTTTGCGGCGTACCAAATAATCAATCGATTCAGGGAGTAGTAACCAAATCATAGGTAATAATAGAAGTGGTAATCCTCCTAAAATAAACATGATTTTCCAACCATATTGTGGAACCAGCCACATACCTAACAAGGCAGAACACATGCCTCCTACTGCATAGCCACTAAACATTAAAGAGACTAACGTAGCACGTAATTTTTTAGGGGCATATTCAGTCATAAGTGCAATAACATTGGGCATTACTCCACCTAAACCAAGGCCAGCAATAAAGCGGAAAATTCCAAAACTTTGCGGATTCGAAGCATAGCCACATAAAAGTGTGAAACTACTAAATAAACAAACACATAAGATAATTAATTTTTTTCGGCTAAATCCGTAAGCTTCTAATTTATCGCTCAGACTACCAAAAATTATCGCACCAAACATCATTCCAAATAAGGCGATACTACCCAGGAATCCTGCAGTAATGGAATCAATTTGCCATTCCACCATGAGCTTTGGCAGCGCCACACCATAAATAACCAAATCATATCCATCGAAGATAATGATGAGTGCGCTCAGTAAAATCACTCGCCAATGAATTGCTTTTAATGGAGCATGATCCATGACTTCATTTGCATTAATACTTTGCATTACAGACCTCCCTGGTCATATAGATTGCAATATTTTATTTGACAGACTTTAATAATTCACTACGTAATAACTGAAGTGAGAACGAGTAGATATCTATGCTCACTGTATTTATTTTCTGTACTTTCGCAGATCCATAATTTCCTTATCGGTATATTGTTACGATTAACAAATCTTTTATGCTAATTCGGATTAATTCTAAGTTTGTCTTTACATGAAGTTTGTAAAACGTCTATAGGATGGAGAGGATCAACCTATCCATCCTAAAAAATTATGCGCTAGCCCGTCGACGTTCAACATCAGAAGATGGAGTACATTCATGTTCTTTCACCAACTCAACATTAAATTGAATATGTTTAAATGGTTTATCTACATTCCGGCGTTCTATTTCAGCTTTATTAGTTACATCCACCGCGGTTGCCACTAGACCTTCACGTGTTGCAAACGCGAAGTCATCCCATAAGTACTTATCACCCTCAATATTGAACTGAGTCGTGAGCTTTCGGTAACCTGGTGCTGAAACAAAGTAATGAACATGAGAAGGACGATTACCGTGACGGCCTAATTTGTTGAGTAAAGCCTGTGTAGTACCCTCGGGAGGACAGCCATAACCGACCGGCATAGTCGTTTGAGCAGTATAATGACCATCTTGATCGGTAAAAATAGTACGACGAAGATTAAAATCAGATTGTGATTTATCGAAAAAGGAGTAGTTACCCAAGCTATTGGCATGCCAGACTTCCACTTTGGCACCTTCAATAATATTACCATCTGTATCGGTTACAGTACCTTCAATAAAAAGTAAGTCGACCTTATCAGATTCTGAACCATCATCCATGCGAGCGAAGCCGACAGATTCTGGTGCACCAGCGACATACAGTGGTCCTTCAATGGTACGTGGTGTTCCTTTCGTAATACCTGCTTTAATATCAGCTTCATCCGCACGTAAGTCTAGAAAATGTTCAAGACCAAGACCTGCAGCCAATAATCCTAATTCATTAGCTTGTCCAGCATCGGTAAGATATTCAAGACCTTTCCATACTTCACTCTGGGTCAGGTCAAGATCTTCAATCGCCTGGAATAGATCAGATACTAAACGTACCACAACTTGTTGAACGCGATCATCCACTGGACCTATTGCAGTGTCCACATTCATTTTTTTAACTAAAGTGTCAATTTCCTGACGGTTCATACTATTGCTCCTTAAGTATGTTTATTTGTTGGTGAATCATGCTTCTCTCATCATGTGAGAAACTTAGCGTCCTTTGCTTTTTCGATTTGACTTCTAATTTCAACCTACCAGTTTTAAATGCTGCTGAATGTCCAGCTGTAATGCTGTGTTAGCATCTTCAATATCCTTTTCAAGCGAGTGTTGCCATAACCAATCAAATCGATGTGCTAAATGTGCGCCTACTTCTTCAAAGCTTGGATAATCGGGTGAATAAAGTTCATAAATTTCCCCCGACTCATGGGAGGTATGTTGAACTTTAACTGCGCGATCTAAACGGATATCTTCATAAATTTTTGATACCAATTTAATATTTTCTGCTGTGAGCTGTGGATTGGCCAATAAGTTAGCCAAGATCAGTGCGTCTTCCAAGCCCTGCCCTGCGCCGGCACCCTGATGCGGTAACATGGCATGTGCTGCATCACCAATCACAATGACATTTTGGGTTTTATTTTTATAGGTGGTTAAAGGTGGTGTTTCATGTAATGCCCAAATCGTCGGCTGTTCAATCAGATTCAATAATGCCTGACAACTCTCACTCCAATCCGCAAAGTCATCTAACATTTCTTGTTTAGAAACGGATTTAGTCCAAGGCGTATTTTCAGGTAATGTCGTTTGGGTACGGTCTGATTTAAAGGCAACAATATTAATTTCTTCGCCCTGACGAATTGGGAAGGTTAAAATATGTTTATCTTTACCTAACAACATTTGAGGCACTTCAGCTAGTTCTGGATCATTACCAAGCTCTTTAATGGCTTGTTTAAAGTCCTCAAATTTAATGATTCCACGATAAGCCCAAGTTCCAGAAAATTCCGGACTTACACGTTTCAGCTGGTGAGAATCAAGTACATGGTTACGAACTACAGAATGGATACCATCACATCCAATCAGATAATCACATTCAACACGCTGACCATCTATAAATTGAATCGAAACCTGATGATCTGTAGCCTTAATTTCTTGTACTCGTTTGTTAAAATGCACATTTTTATGCGGAACCAAAGGAATCAGCGTATCCAAAAAATCTGCGCGATGTACAGAAGATTGCCCCACATTCGGAGCTATAGAAGCTGATAAGTATTCATCGGTATAACCATTACGCCATTGAAACCAGATATCGGTAAAAGGGGCTTTTACTTTGTCTGCGATACTTTCATATTCGTTCGCCAAGCCTAATAAGTGAATTGCTTTTACAGCATTTGCACCAAAAGAAATTCCTGCACCAATTTCAGAAAATTGCGGGGCTGCTTCATAAAGATGCACATCTAAATTTTGATTTTTCACCAATTGTGTAGTAAGTGCTAATCCTGCAATCCCACCACCAATCACCGCAACTTTAATCTTTTTGTCCATTTTTAGCATTCCTTACTAAACTGCTTAGATTTCCATCATTAGCGATTTTTCAGAATTTATCCAATTTATATTTTTTAACTTGAACTATCTAAATTTTTGATACTTATTATTTATAAGGACATGATCTAATTAAAAGATATTAAATATCTGATTCATAAGGATGGTGATTTAACTGAATCAGAATTTTGGATTAATCAATTTCACAAAACACTATTTCTTAATATTAAAAATTTATTTTTAATAAAATCAATGAAATACTTGTATTTTAGCTGTGTAGAATTATTTTCTCGATAAACCATATATAAGTTTCTATGCAGTGGATTAAACTCTGTCAAACATTCAACTATTTTTCCTGATGATAAATCAGCTTGAATGTCCCAATTCAATTTATAAGCAATGCCCTGGCCTGCTAATACCCATTGATGAACTATTTCACTACTACTACTAGACAATTGAGGTGAGACTTTTACTATTGTATTTTTACCATTCTCCATAAACGGCCACTCACTAAATGTATGCCGATTTCTGATCAAACAGAGACAGTGATGATCCGCCAAACTATACGGATTATCGGGTATTCCAAACTTTTTAAAATATTCAGGAGATGCGCAATAAATTTTTTTACCTTGTATAAGCGGGACAGAACAGTAATCAATCTCTAGAGGGACTTCAATCTGAAAGGAGAAATCGAGTTCCTGTTCCATTAAATCTACTTTTGAATCAGACAATAATAATTCAATGTTTAAATGAGGATATTGTTTTGCAAACTCTGCAATCCAACCAGCTAAATGCTGTTTCCCGAATTGATTGAGTGAACCAATTCGTAATCGTCCAGTCAAAAAGTCCTGTTCACCTTGTAAGTTATTTTCCATTTTTTCAAGTAAGGACAAAATATGCTGGGTATTTTCTAAAAAATATTCCCCTTTTTCAGTTAACTTGAAACGTCGAGAATTTCGATCAATTAACTTAACGCCGAATCTCTGTTCGATTTGAGATAGACGACGGCTCATTGATGGCAATGAGCTTTCCAACAAGACTGCAGCACGTGTAAGTGAACCTGCCTCTACAATTTTTAAAAAAAATTCTAGATCATTCACTTTATCTCTAATTTTCATTCTTTCATTTTATGAAACTTATACTCTCATTTTAGCCTATTTTTTCTTCTTAAATATAGTTCATATTATCTAAATTCAAAATAAAGGATGCATTATTTTGAATTTTCAAATACTGAGAATCTATTCTTACACTACAGAATGAATCTGGGTGCTTTCAAGGAGAAATACATGTCACTAGTTCACATTTCAGGATTTATAAATGGCGATTTTTTACCCATTGCCACCCAGACTCAGCCTGTATATGATCCAGGGAATTTTACCCATCAAATTGGTTCTATTAGTAATACCAGTTTAAATGATGTCGAAAATGCTATTAATATTGCACATCAAGCTTTTCTTAGCTGGAAAGACAGTAGTATTGCTGAACGTCAAAACTGTTTAAAACAGGCTGCCGATCTCATTTTTCAAAAAAAAGATGAACTAAAAGAACTGCTTATTTCTGAACATGGTGGCATGCTTTGGGAAGCAGAAACTGATTTTTATTTGGGTTCAGGCGTAATGAGTATGTATGCTCAGGCTCCAGATGATCTTTTGATACCTAAAGAAATTTCAGAAGAAACAGGCTGGATACGAATTCATAAAAGACCTAAGGGTGTCATCTCTGCAATTGTGCCTTGGAATATGCCTATTGTATTAACAATGATGAAGTTAGGTCCTTTATTACTTGCAGGTAATACTGTGGTATTGAAGCCTTCTCCATTCTCAGCATTGGCTTTAACTCAATTGCTTGCCAAAATAGCAGCCGTATTTCCAAAAGGCGTGATTAACGTCGTACATGGCGATGCAGATGTAGGAAATATTTTAACGAGTCACCCTCTAGTTCGTAAAGTTGCATTTACTGGTGGCACAGCCACCGGTGCAGCCGTAATGGCAAGTGCAGCGCAAACAATTAAAGATGTCACTTTAGAATTAGGTGGAAATGATGCGGCAATTATTTTAGAAGATATCGATTTCCAATCTATCCTACCAAAATTATTAAAGGGTGTATTTACACGTAGTGGGCAAATTTGTTTTGCAGTTAAACGTATATATGTGCCGAAAGATAAGCTTGATCAATATTTCGATCTTTTCTGTGAAGAAGTGGATAAATATAAAGTTGGCCATGGCTTAAATTCAGCTGCCAATTTTGGCCCACTCAACAATAAAAAGCAGTGGGCTATCGTACAGAAATTTATTGAAAATGCTAAAGCCTCGGATCAATGTGAAGTACGTGAGTTAGGTCAAAAACTGAATCCAGAACAATGGGACAATGGATACTACGTTCTACCGCACGTCGTGAAAACCCTAGATAACTCATTAGAGATTGTTCAGCAGGAACAATTCGGACCCATTATTCCACTGATCGGTTATGAAACTGTAGAACAAGCGATTGAATATGCAAATGATAATGAGCAAGGTCTATGTTCATCTGTTTGGTCTGACAATATTGAGCTTGCCTATGATATTGCACAAAAGATAGAGGCGGGTAGTACATTTATTAATAGTCATAGTTTTGACTCTTTACAACTCGGCATGCCATTTGGTGGAATCAAGCAAAGTGGTATTGGTCGTGAATTAGACATCAATGAAACATTGAAATCATATCTAGAACCCCACTCTATTCGACTTATTAAATGAAGATCTAGACCATATTAATTTATAGGTTATCTAGCGAAAAGCTAGATAACACTTACATTTAAGGAAAAATGTATGAAAATCAAAGCTGCACTTGCGAAAGAAAAAAATTATCCATTAGTTATTGAAGAAATCGAAATTGAAGAACCTAAAGAAGATGAAGTTCTAATAAAAATAGTTGCATCTGGTATTTGTCATACTGATGCAGAATCAATAAAAGGAAATGGAACTCCTTTCCCAGCAGTATTAGGACACGAAGGCTCAGGAATTATTGAAAGAGTTGGTTCAAACGTTACTCATTTAAAAGTGGGTGATCATATCGTCCTATCTTATTCATACTGTAACTCTTGCTCCCAGTGTCTTACAGGGCACCACAATTTATGTATACGTACTGTTGAACTTAATTTTGGTGGAAAACTACAAGATCAAACCTATCGACTGCATAAGGATGGTCAAAATTACTCTACCTTTTTTGGACAGTCGTCTTTTGCCACCTATGCTGTAGCAAATATAAATAATATAGTCAAAGTGGATCATGATGTAGATCTGAGATTACTAGGTCCTTTAGGATGTGGTATTCAAACTGGTAGTGGTACGGTGATGAACAGCTTGAAACCCGAACCTGGAAGCTCTATTGCCATTTATGGAGCAGGTGCAGTTGGATTAAGTGCAGTGATGGCCGCTAATCTTTTAGGGCTAAAAAATATTATCGTTATTGATATACATGAAAATCGTCTTGAGTTAGCGAAAGAACTTGGAGCTACTCATGCTCTAAATAGTCAAAGTTTAAATGTAGTAGAAGAAGTGAAAAAAATTACAGATGGCGGTGTTCATTATGCAATTGAAACGACCGGTGTTCCTGTTGTCATTAAAAATGGAATAGATTCATTGAGAGTAGCAGGAAAAATCTCGATTGTCGGTATGGGAGGAGATGTAACTTTAAACTTTACAAATGATATTTTGATGGAAGGTAAAACGATTGTAGGTACGATACAAGGTGACTCTACTCCTCAAGTACATATTCCTAAAATCATTGAATATTATAAAGAAGGAAAATTTCCTTTCGACAAGCTTGTAAAATTTTATAATTTTAATGATATTAATCAAGCATTTGAAGATTCAAAAACTGGCATAACGATCAAGCCAGTAGTTATAATTGGCTCATAGCTTACTTATAGTTATAATTAAGCTAAAAAATATAACTCATTGTTAGTACAGTACTTCATTTATAAGTACTGTACTAATCAATATGATTATTCGTAATGAATTACTGTACGAATCGATTTACCTTCGTGCATGAGGTCAAAAGCTTCATTAATGTTGTCCAAGCCCATGGTATGGGTCACAAAAGGCTCAAGTTGAATTTCCCCCTTCATTGCATCTTCAACCATGTCCGGAAGTTGTGAACGACCTTTCACGGCACTGTTGCAAATAGCCATTGATGATAAGCTAAATAGTTTTTTAGCTAAAGGTTCAGTGTATGAATCCCTTCCATGGTCGGCATTTTCAGGGCGAAATCATTCTTTGGGCTGTACGCTGGTATTGTAAATATGGCATCAGCTATCGTGAACTTCAGGAAATGCTTTCCGAACCCGGTGTAAATGTTAATCACACTACTATTTACCGTTGGGTTCAACGTTATGCTCCTGAAATAGAAAAACGCTTACGCTGGTATTGGCGTAATCCTACACATCTCGGCACATGGCATATTGATGAAACTTATGTAAAAGTGAATGGAAGATGGTCTTATCTGTATCGTGCAGTCGATCAACGTGGCTTTACCATTGATTTTTACCTTTCTTCTAGACGTAATACCAAATCAGCATATTGTTTTCTTGAAAAATTTTAAATAATGTGAAGAAGTGGCAAATTCCACAAGTGATCAATACGGATAAAGCACCCACATATGGAGGTGCTTTATCACGGTTAAAACGGGAAGGAAAATGTCCACCAGACCTTGAGCACAGGCAGGTTAAGTACAAAAATAACGTGATCGAATGTGATCATGGCAAGCTAAAGCGGATTATCAGGGCCACCTTAGGATTCAAATCTATGAAAACGGCTTATGCCACAATTAAAGGTATTGAAGTCATGCGTGCACTACGTAAAGGACAAGCTTCATCATTTTATTATGGTCAGCCTCAGGGTGAAGTGTATCTGGTGAATAGAGTTTTCGGTCTCTAAGCACTTTTTAAAGGGAACATCATCGACTCAGATCCCTATTTGCAACAGTGCCGTTATAACTTTAGGAATTTCTTTTAAGTTATTTCTATATTTTATGAAAAATAGTTTCTATTTAAGCTGTCCTAAAATTAGCCCAATGCAGCCTATATAAAATACATTTTATTTATATTTTAAAAATCAGCAACATAATACTTTGTAAAATCCCATTCAATTTCTAATAGGATTTTTTATTGATTTATCACGTTCTAAGGCTTTCATAATCTCAACTAAATATAGTCGCCAATTCAAATTGAGTTACTCACCTGCTTTTAAATACCGATATACCGCCTGGCGACTAATTCCAAATGCTTGGCCTAATGCCATTTTTGAAGAGTACTTCCCTTCCTTCCATGCTTGTCGTAAAGCTTCGGCCTGATCAGGTTTCAATTTGTGTACCCGGCCTTTATACTTCCCTTGAGCAGAGGCGAGTTTAATTCCTTCCTTTTGTCGCTCCAGAATAATCTCACGTTCAAACTGTGCAAAAGCCCCCATCAGTTGCAGCATCAAATTATCCATCGGGGTGGATTGGGCCGTAAAAGTAATATTTTCTTTTACAAACTGGATGGCGATCCCTCCTTTAACCAGTTTATCTACTTCGGTAACCAAATCTTTTAGGCTTCGTGCAAAACGATCCATGGAATGTACAACAACCCTGTCCCCTTCCCGGAGATAGTTCAACATTTCCTGAAATTTCGGCCGGTCGGTATTTTGGCACTGTTGCAAATAACCACGAATGGTAAGCTGAAGACTGTTTTAGCTAAAGGTGCAGCATATGAATCCTTTCCATGGTCGGCATTTTCAGGGCGAAATCATTCTTTGGGCTGTGCGCTGGTATTGTAAATATGGCATTAGCTATCGTGAACTGCAGGAAATGCTGGCCGAACGGGGTGTGAATGTTGATCACACGACTATTTACCGTTGGGTTCAACGTTATGCTCCTGAAATAGAAAAACGTTTACGCTGGTATTGGCGTAATCCTACAGATCTGAGCTCGTGGCATATTGATGAAACCTATGTAAAAGTGAATGGACGATGGTCTTATCTGTATCGTGCAGTCGATCAACGTGGCGATACCATTGATTTTTATC